>JAKACL010000072.1 GCA_021821425.1 Pseudomonadota bacterium | reverse complement strand
GGCGCCGGCTGCTGCAGCGCGCGGCCGAGCGCGAGGATGTTGGCGTCGTTCATCGACTGCTGCAGCTTTTCGAGCACCCAGTCGGGCAGTTCGGCCGCCACCGCCAGCGACAGGTCGCCGGTTTGGGCATTGCGGATGTGGTCGATCAGTTCGGGCCGCGCAAACTGTTCCAGTGTCGCGCCGCTCATGCCGCGCGACTTGATCAGCCACGCGATGATCAGGGTGCGCGGGTTGGCCGCCGGCACCACCACCGACAGATAGCGGTAGCGCCGCAGCACGCCGAACACGGCCTCGGCCACGAAGGCGCGATCGCGCGCGCCGAGCTTCTTGTGTTCGCGAAAAAATGCAGTCAGCACGGCATCGGCCGGACGCTTGAAATCCAGCACCAGGTCGAGCGCCTGGGTGGCGAGCTGCAGCAGGGCGGGGGTCAGGTCCATAGGGAGTCGCGACGGAAGCGGCGAAATCCGCCCATTATCCCCCAGTCGGCCGCGCTTACTGACGCGCGGCGTGCAGCATCTCGGCGAACTTGAGGCCGGTGAGGCTGTGCACCGTCCGTGCCAGGAAGATCAGCACCGCCATCATCATCAGCATCGACGGCAAGGCGATCATCGGATAACTCAACAGCGTCAGCCGCCCCAGCTCCTCGTTGAACGCCGCACTGCCCGCAGGACTGGTGACGATCCAGGTCGCCAGCGCGTAATTCATCGCGGACGAAAAGAAAAACGTGCTCGCCAGCAGCGAGTTGGCCAGCAGCAGGCGCTGCTCGAACACGTCGGCGGTGCCGCGTTCGTCCAGCTGCTGCTGCACGCGCGTGACGTCGACCAGCGTCGGGTTATAGAGCAACGTGCGCACCAGCGGGTAGCGGGTACGCGCCGAGACCAGCACGGCCAGCCCGATCGCGCCGGGCACCGCTGCTTCCTTGATTGCCAGCCACTGCGGGTCGAGCGCCAGCAGGCCGATGCCGCCGGTGAGCAGCACGCTGACCAGCCCCAGCGCCGCGAGCCAGCCCGGCTTGCCGCGACGCACCCATTCCAGCGCACCCCAGCCGAGGGGAAAGGCGAGCGCGACGAGCAGCGCGTTCACCGTGCCGAGCGCGTCATCGCCGCTGAATTTCATCAGGATCAGCGCGGGCGCGACGATGGTGAAGGCGAGCTCGATCAGGGAGTTGCCGGATCGCCCGGTCTGGCCAGCGGTGTCGCTCATTGACTCACTCCTGCGACGGCGTGCCGCCTGCCGGCTTGCGCGTGACCCACAGGCTGGCGAACATGAAGGTGGCGATGATGAGGCCGACGATACCCAGCGACAGGCCCACCGGGATCTTGTAGAAGTCGACGATCAGCATTTTGGCGCCGACGAACACCAGCACCATCGCCAGGCCGTACTTCAGCAGGTGGAAGCGGTCGGCCATGCCGGCCAGCATGAAATACATCGCCCGCAGGCCGAGGATGGCGAAGATGTTCGAGGTGAACACGATGAAGGGGTCGGTGGTGATCGCGAAGATCGCGGGGATCGAGTCGACCGCGAAAATCAGGTCCGAGATTTCGATCATGATCAGCACGAGGAACAGCGGCGTGAATACTCGCGCGCCGTTCTCGACGACCCAGAACTTTTCCCCGCGATAGTCCGGCGTCATCCGGATATGACGCTTGATCCAGTTGAGCAGCGGATTTTTCGACAAGTCCGACTCGGCCTCGGCGAACATCAGCATCTTGATGCCGGTGATGACGAGGAAGGCGCCGAACAGGTAGAGGATCCAGTGAAATTCCTTCACCAGCCAGGCTCCGGCCAGGATCATGATCGCGCGCATGACGATCGCGCCGATCACGCCGTAGATCAGCACGCGCCGCTGGTACTCCGCCGGCACGACGAAGAAGGTGAAGATCATCAGGAAGACGAAGATGTTGTCGACCGCGAGCGATTTCTCGATCAGGTAGCCGGTCAGGAACTCCATCGCCTTGACGTCGGCCACCTCGCTACCGTACGCCCCCTTGAGATACCACCACAGGCCGAGGTTGAACAGCATGGCGAGCGCGAACCACACGAACGACCACGCGGCCGCTTCCCTGAAGCCGACCTTGTGCGCCTTGTTGCCGCCGACCAGGAAAAGGTCGACGGCCAGCATCACCAGCACGAAACCGACGAACGTCGCCCACATCCAGGGTTCGCCGATATTCAGTGCGGTTTCCATATTCATCCTCGGCTGGGCTGACGTTTACTGCACCGCGCGCAGGGCGGCGATGCGCTCTTCCAGCGGCGGGTGCGTCATGAACAGACGCTTCAAGCCGCTGGCGCCGCCGCCGGCGATGCCGAACGCCGCCATCTTGTCGGGCAGCGGGTGCGGGTGCAGGCTCGCCAGACGCTCCAGCGCGGCGATCATCGCGCCCTTGCCGGCGAGCGAGGCGCCGCCGCGGTCGGCGCGGAATTCGCGCTGGCGCGAGAACCACATGACGATGATCGAGGCGAGGATGCCAAGCACCAGTTCGGCGACGATCATGGTGACGAAAAACGCCGGGCCGTGGCCGTTCTCGTTCTTGAACACGACGCGGTCGACGGTATGGCCGATGACGCGCGACAGGAACATGACGAAGGTGTTGACCACGCCCTGGATCAGCGCCAGCGTGACCATGTCGCCGTTGGCGACGTGGGCGATTTCATGGCCGATCACCGCCTCGGCCTCCTCGCGCGTCATGGTTTGCAAGAGGCCCGCCGACACCGCAACCAGCGCGTTGTTCTTGTTCATGCCGGTGGCGAAGGCGTTGACCTCGGGCGAAGGGAAAATCCCGACTTCGGGCATGCCGATGCCGGCGTCGGCGGCATATTTCCTCACCGTTTCAACCAGCCAGAACTCGGTCGAGTTCGACGGCGTCTCGATTACCTGCACGCCCATCGACTTCTTCGCCATCCACTTCGAGATCGCCAGCGAAATCAGCGAACCGCCAAAGCCCATCACCGCGGCAAAAATCAGCAGCGAGGTGAGATTCAGTCCCTGCGCGGTGAGATAGGGCTCGACGCCCAGAATGCGCATGGTGAGCGACAGCACCAGCACGATGGCCAGGTTGGTGGCCAGGAATAATACGATGCGTTTCATGGAAGGGTTCTCCTCATCGAGGGATTAGGACACGACAGACACAGGATACGCTCGAATCGATCCCGCAGAAATTCGATTTTTATGCGAATATGATTCGAGTTTTTCGAATATAAGGCGGTCATGCTCAATTTCAAGCACCTCTACTACTTTCACGCGGTCGCCAAGGCCGGCGCGGTGAATCGTGCTGCGGAGAAGCTGCATCTCACGCCGCAGACCCTGTCCGGACAGATCACGGCCTTCGAACAGCGCCTCGGCACCCCGCTGTTTCGCCGCAGCGGCAAACGGATGGAATTGACCGATGCCGGGCAGCTTGCGCTTTCCTACGCCGAGGAGATCTTTCAGGTCAGCGCCGAACTGGAAGACGCCCTGCTCAACCGCACCGGCGCACGCCTGGTACCGTTCCGCGTCGGCGTCGCCGATGCCGTGCCGAAGAGCATCGCGCACCAGCTGCTCGCGCCCGGACTCTCGCTCGACGAGCCGGCGCGGCTGGTGTGCACCGAGAACCGTCTGGAACGGCTGGTCGCCGATCTCGCGATCCACCGTCTCGACATGGTGCTGGCCGATCGGCCGCTGCCGGCGAACATGGACGTCAAGGGTTACAGCCACCCGCTCGGCGAGTGCGGCGTCGGGTTCTTCGCCGCCGCCGCGCTGGCCGCCCGCATCAAGGGGCCTTTTCCACGCTGCCTGCATGAGGTGCCGCTGCTGCTGCCGGGGGAAGAAAGCGCCCTCCGCGCGCCGCTGCTGCGCTGGCTCGAACGCCAGGACGTGGTTCCTGCCATCGTTGGCGAATTCGACGACAGCGCACTGATGTATGCATTTGGCAGCGCCGGCGCCGGTGTGTTCCCTGTGCCGATGACGCGCGAAGTGGCGGCGGCGCTGCCGCCGGGAATGAAGCAGGTGGGCGAGACGCAGGAGGTGCGGGAGCGCTTTTTCGCGATTTCGGTGGAGCGGCGGCTGCGCCATCCGGCCGTGGTCGCGATCAGCGAGGCGGCGCGCCTGCAACTGTTCCGGCGTTCAGCGAGCTGAGGGCGGCTCGCGGACGTCCGCACTTTGCGGCAGTTCGCCGTAGGGGTAACGCACGGGGCCGCAGCGGATCAGCAGCACTACCGCCGCCCGGCAACTGACCGGAACAGAAGTACACGCCGACCATGGCGAAAATTTCGAGATAGAAGAAAAGCAGCAGCAGATCGGCCAGCATCACCGTGCCCTTGGCGATCATCACCTCCACTTCGATGGTGTCCTCGATCAGCGTCGCCAGCGCGATGACGGCGAGCATAAGGGTTTTGTCACCGAATGCACTTCAAGCGCAGGGCTAAGCATCGCATCGACCGTCGCCAGCCCGGACGCCGCCTGGAGAGGATCGAGTATGCGGAAGCGCAGGCGGCGGCGAGCGAGCCGCAACAGCGCGCGATCCTTGCTGACGAGCACGCTCGCGCCTTCGGCGTCGGCGAGTTCGAGGAATTTCTGGTCGTCGGCATCGCGGCAACGCGGCAGGGAACTCGGCGACGGCGCGTTCACGCAATGCGCGAGCTCGCGATAGCGCGCCCAGATTTTCGCCTGCACCTCGGCCGCGAGACGCAGTTGCGGGTAGACCAGCACCCGGCGCAGCTCCTGGAGCGTCGCCGGCGTCACCCGGCATTCGATGCGGCCGTCTTCCAGCGCCCGCAGAATCGGCGCCGCGGCCGGATCGCCGAAATGCAGCAGATCGAGTACCACGTTGGTATCGATCACCCACACAGGCTTACTCAATATCGGTGTGCTCGGCAATGAACTCGCGCACCCAGTGTTCCGGCTTGGCGCTCGCAAAGCGGCCGACGATCTCGCCCTTGACGAACAGCAGCACGGTGGGAAAGCCGCGCAGGCTGTAGCGACCGGCAAGCTTCATATTGTCGCCCTCGTCGACCTCGACCTTGGCCATGCGGATTTTCCCGGCGTGGTGCGCAACCACGCGTTCCAGCACCGGCGTCAGCGCACGGCAGGGCGGACACCAGTCTGCCCAGAAATCGACCAGCATCGGCAGCATGTGCGAGGCTTCAATGACGTCCCGGTCGAAGTGCTCGAGGTAGGTATCGAAGATCGGGGCAGGAGCGGGATGCGAGGTCATACTGGACGTGGGGGAAAGAAAAATCGAGCATGCATTATTTCGCATTCAGGACGCTTTTGACACGCACTGGATCAGACTCACGTGCACTCAGGGGTTGCAGAGGTCGCAACGGCCGGGGTCGGCATGCGTCAGGTCCGTTCGTACGCGGCGCTCGGTGTGCGCACATTTCGGACATTTAAATACTTAGGCGAGCATCTCTCGCGTTGGCGCGCCGCACGCGCTGCAGGGCAGGCCGCCTTCTCGTAGGCCGGGTCGTGCTGATCATCGGCACGCACCACCAGATGATGCTCGGAGAAGTGCGCCTCGCGCGCGAAGGCCGCGGCAGTCGGCCAGTCGCTCACTGTTTGGTGGGCATGCACGGCCGGCCCCTGCGCTATGCCCACGAGCTCGACACCGATCATATCGTCGATCAGCACAACGATTTCGACATTTCAGGGGATCAGCCCGGCGAAGGGGTCTGCGCCAAACGCGCCTTTGCTGCCAAGCCCGCGCCTGAGGTCGGTACGCGCCATGCCGATGCGCGGCTTCTTCCTAGCCGCCTCGATTTGCGTGCCGGCTCGTGGAGTCTCCCGTGTGAAGCTGCCGAGCGTATCCGTATCGAAGTCGTCAATCCGCTGCAGGACACCGCCCAGTCCCGGCTCAAGCACCGTGGCGAGCACGCGCTCCTTGACATGGAGTGTCGGCAAGGCAATCCGCCCTCCGTCGGCGAGGTGTGCCTCACTGGATAAATCACCAGTTGTCACGCCAAGTTCTTCAAACGTTTGCCAGCACGGGCGCTCGACGGGCCCGAGGGGCGGGAGAGGCGGCTTGGGCAGGCGCGTCATGGAGAAACTCGCGAAGAAACTCGCGGAAACGCGGCACCACCGGCAGTTCGGCTTTCGTCTTCTGGTAGACCAGGTACCAGTGTCCACGCAGCGGGAGTCCTTCCACGTTCAGCACGCAGATTTCGTCACCGAGATGCAGGCCGTTGAGCATGGTGCGCGATACGATCGAGACACCGACGCCGGTTGCGACCGCCTGCTCGATGGCGAAATTGCTTCCGATTCGCGTACGCGCAACGCAGAACGCATTCGCTCCAGACTCGGCAGCAAGTCGAACGGCGATCAGAACTGTCTCGCGAGCTCAAGACATCAGTTCATCCCTGTATTGGAATGAAGTCTGACGTGCAGGGCCGATCAAGCATCACTCTGAAACGCTGAAGGTTTTCTCGCTGCCTGCAGCGGACCGTGTTGGCGGTTGTTGAAGATTTCTTCCCGAGCAAGGACATGACCCCGCAGGCACTGGCCGAGCGCCAAGACCTGAAGACGGATTGAACACGCGCCACCTCAAGGCGGCGCGTGCCATATTCATTCGTCTTCGCCGAGCTCGGGATCCCAGCCGCGTGTTTTGGCGCGCTCAGTCGCCAGGTCGTAGAGCTTAGCGTGGCGCTCGCGCAGTTCGGGCGGCAGACGGCTCGGCAGGTTGCCGTACTGGTCCCAGATCTGCTCGATCTGGGCCATCAGCTTCTGCATGCGCTGGAGATCCCAGCCGGCACACTCCTCGGTTTCCGGAATGAGGCCAAAAAGCCAGCCGTCGAGGACAACCCGTCCCAGAACGGTCATGCCATGGGTGTCCTGGCTTAAACCAGGATAAGTGATCTTCTCTTGCATTGTGTGTTCCTCTTGTTCAGTCGATCCACTTGCCCAGGTAGGCATTGATAACGTCGACCACCGCCTGCGCCTTGATCACCAAGCCAAGATCGATCATTTCCGAACCCATCACCAGGCCGTGGTTGTTGGCCGGTACCGGCGCCGGTACCAGGTGGTTCGCTTCCTCGCGGAAAAACACCGCAGCCACCACGCCGGCAAACAGGAATTTCTTGCTGCCGCCCTGGCTCGGCCGCATCACGTCCGTTTGGTAGACGAACACGGGACTCCCGCTCGAACCGGGATACACCGCGGCATCGATGAGGAATTCCTTGCGCCCTTCGAAATCGAGTGCCATCGGCGTCGCGGTGGTGCCGCGGCGCAGGATGGGCATGAGGTTGGTCTGATCCCACACGCCGCTGGGGTAGCCGACGAACAGCACATCCTCCAACGCGTCGAACCCTCGCTGGGTCGCGGCGTCGGGCGCGAGACGGCTGTCGATCGCGTGGTAATAGAGTTCGATCCCCTGGTCGTTTGCCGCCTGCTCCAGCGGCCGCATCGGGATGATCGCAAGGTCGACTTCAGGATCGGGATGCGTGAACCAGGCGTGCGGAAAATCTTCGATGTTGAGCTGAAAGCGCTGGCCGAACACCGGCTGGCCGTTGCGCTTCTGCGTGAACACCAGGCCCCCGCGGCGCACGCCGTCGACCAGATGGCGGTTGGTCACGATGAAGGTATTGCTGCCGCGCAGGTGCGTGTGGCTTACCACGAAGGCGGTGCCGGACCCCTCGCTGCCGTCCTCCAGCACGGTATCGACCCGGATGGTATTGAACAACAGCTTCTTGGTGATGGAGTTGATTTCCATGTTACTTCCGCGGGGAAGCCTCGACGGTGACGAGGGCCCGCGCTAGGGAGTGAAACAATTGATATTATACGGTCCTTTCGCCCAGCCTGCCGACACACCTTTGCCATGTTCTCCCATCGCGCCAGCATTTCCAGCGCCCTACACAGCTTCCGCCTCGACGACCGCATGCTGTGCTACAACAGCTTCGTTCCCAAACTCTACAACTGGTGTCTGTCGCTGGGCTTCACCCCGGGCAAGATCATGCCGTCGCGAGCGTTCTGCTCGGACGAGAGCCAGGGTTTCCCGATCATTCTCATCACCAAGCAGTTCGGCGCGTTTCCGTTCAACCATGGCCGCGTCGGCGGCATCGTATCGATCGACCGCCACGGGCCGCACGCCGATCACGGCAAGGATCTGCTGCTGCTGCAAGCCAGCCATGTCGGCTATGACCCGGACAGTGGCGAATTCGGCGTCTACCGCCGCCTGCAGTCGGAACACGAGCACCTGAGCTGCAGCTGCGGCAAGATCGGCCGCATCATCGAGTGGTACAAGACAGAATACGACTACGCCTGCGAGAACATCCGCCTGCTGCGCCACGAAGGCCAGCTCGCCGTGCTCGTCGACTATCAGTTAATCGCGAGCCCGCGTGCACAGGGCCTGTTCCTCATTTTCGAAAACCTGGTGCTAGGCGCAGTCGGCGAGGAACTGCCGCCGCCGCTGTCGACGCGCAGTACCGGTCACATCTTCGCTGCATCGAGCCACCTCATCGCGCGGCTTGGCGTCGACACCTGGCCGGAGCATGGCAGCGTGGCTATCGCTAGTCATCTGGCGGCGGAGGATTTTTATTTCCGCCACAAGGGCGGTTATCTGGACCCGCTGCAGGACCAGCTCGAAAACAACCTGCATGCCCCGATGCCGTGGATTCTCACGTCGAGGCACCCGCTGCTCACTGCGGCGTGCGCCAACACCATGGTCGAATTCGACCGCACCTTCCGCAGTCTGGTGCAGTCTTCGGCGATGACCGGACGCAACCTCGTGTTCATCGCCGGGCTCAACATCGACATTTCGCCCAATCCCGGCGAAAACTTCCCGCTCACCAAGTTTGTTCCCTGGGCAGCGTACCTGCAGCACGCCGACGGCAGCCGCGAGATTCTCGAACAGGGGGAGCTCATCGAGCGTCTGGGCAGCGTGCCCAGCACCAATTCCGCACAAATCGACCTCGAGCGCTCAATCGAGATCATGTCCAGCAAGCGCGAAGTCGAAGTTCGCCTGTAGTCGCACCGGTCCCGCCGCCCCTGTGGACGGCGCACCCTTACCCTTCTCTGACTAGCGGGCCTTGCTTCCCGCAGCCGCCTTGCGCACGCCGCTCGGCTGCCACTCGACGCCATGGGCCTCGAGGTATTCGCGGATCAGCCGCCGCACCACTTGCGAGGGCGTGACATCCTGCTGCGCGCATAGCTGCTCGAAGGCCTGCTTCTTGGCTGGGTCGAGCAAAACGGTGAAGCGAGCAGTCTTGATCTCCATAAGTAATTGCTAAATTATAATGAAATAATAATAATATCCTCATACGACACACATCGTATGTCAACTCGCTTGAAGGTGCCGCCCATATGATCGCCCTCCTCGAAGCCCATCGCGCCGGTCTCTTCGCGCGCAACCAGTGGCTGTCCAACATCGCCGCCGGGGTCGTTGTCGGCGTCGTGGCGTTACCACTCGCGATGGCTTTCGCGATCGCCTCCGGTGCGCGGCCCGAGCAGGGCATCTACACGGCAATCTTCGCCGGCGGTGTGGTCTCGCTGCTCGGTGGCAGCCGGGTGCAGATCGCCGGCCCGACCGGTGCCTTCATCGCCATCCTCTCGGTGATTACCGCGAAATTCGGCATCGCCGGGCTACAGGTGGCCACGATCATGGCCGGCATCATCCTGCTGCTGATGGGCCTGGCGCGCATGGGCAGCGTGATCAAGTTCATTCCTGCACCGGTCATCGTCGGCTTCACTACCGGCATCGCTGTCATTATTTTTGTCGGGCAATGGAGCGATTTTCTCGGTCTGCCCAAAGTTAGTGGCGAGCACTTTCACGAAAAGCTTTGGCATACCCTGCAGGTTCTGCCCCAGGCGCATGGGCCGACCGCCGCACTGGCAGCGATGAGCCTCCTGCTGGTGGTCTACTCGCCGCGCATATGGGGATTATCGAAAATCCCCGGCCCGCTGGTCGCGATGGTCGCCGCCACCCTCATTCACCTCGCGCTCGACCTGCCTGGCGTGGCGACAATTGGCACCGCCTTCGGGGGTATCCCGACCGGACTGCCACCGATCACCCTGCCCGACCTGTCGCTCACGCAGATAATCCTGCTCATCGGTCCGGCGTTCACCATCGCCATGCTCGGTGCGATCGAGTCGCTGCTCTCGGCAGTCGTAGCCGACGGCATGACCGGCCAGCGTCACGATTCCAACCAGGAACTCATCGGCCAGGGCATCGCCAACATCGTTGCACCGCTGTTCGCCGGCTTTGCCGCCACTGGTGCGATCGCGCGCACCGCGACCAATATCCGCAACGGGGCCACCGGCCCGCTCGCAGGGCTGGTGCACGTCGCCACACTGGTCGCGGTGGTGCTGTTCCTCGCACCACTGGCTTCGCACATTCCGCTCGCCGCGCTGTCTGCGATCCTGTTCGTGGTCGCATGGAATATGAGCGAGGCGCACCATTTCGCCTATATCCTGAAGAAGGCGCCGCGCGCCGACCGCGCGATCCTCCTCATCACCTTCCTGCTTACCGTATTCGCCGACCTCGTCGTCGCAGTGAACGTCGGCGTGATCCTGGCAATCCTGCACTTCCTGCGGCGCATGGCCGAGGTGGTCGAAACCAAGGAAATGGACACCGAGGCGCTGCAGTCCGAACTCGCGCAGCACGGTGTCGAGCGCCTCCCGCCGGGCATGATGGTCTACGAGATTGCAGGACCGATGTTCTTCGGCGCAGTCGAGAATTTCGAGCGTGCGCTGCTACAGACGCACACTGATCCGAAGGCGCTCATCATCCGCCTGCGGCGCGTACCCTTCATGGACATCACGGGCATACAAACCCTGGAGGCAGTGATCGCGAAGCTGCGCCGGCGCGGGATAGAAGTAGTACTGTGCGAAGCGAATACGCGCGTGAAGGAGAAGCTGCACCGAGCCGGCGTGATCACCAGCGCCGGCGTGCCGGACTACACCGAGGATTTCGTCGGCGCCGTCGGCCTTCTGGGGGCTGACAGGCCGGCCCCTGCGGCGTGAGGCCGTTTATCCCCAGGAACAGGCAAAGTCATTGAATTGCCCGACGGCGCGCACCCAGCGAATCGACGACAGAGATCTTGTTGTCCCTACGTTCAGGCGGCGGGGATTGGCGACAGCGCTTGTCCGCCAGGAGAGGGCAGCGCCACTGCCAGCCGCAGCCCTTTGAACTGGGGGGCCCCCACGCATTCTTGTCGCCGGGTTCGTCGAGCATCATGTTCGACGTTCGACGAGCCATGCCCATTCAGGACTTCGACGGCGCCGGCTCGGCTTCTGGCGCCGGCCCCTGATTCAGCTTGAGTT
>JAKACL010000071.1 GCA_021821425.1 Pseudomonadota bacterium | reverse complement strand
CCAACGCACGCGATTACGCACTGAACCATGGAGCACGGGTAGATCAGGTCACGGTGATGCACAACACGATCAACGAGGAAAAGATTGCGACCCTGCCCAAGACCGAGGCGCGGGCATTGGTGGTCGGCAAGCATCCAGAAATCGGCGACCGCAAGATCATTTTGTTTGTCGGTGCGGTGCTGGCGGAAAAGCGCATCGAGATGATTTTGCAGGCGCTGGACATCATGCGGCGCAAGGATGCAGTGCTGGTGCTGGTGGGCGACGGCGAGCATCTGCCGGCAGTGCGCGCGCTTTGCGCCGGCCGCGACGACGTGGTGATCACGGGCTCCATCGTGGAGGGCGTGGGGCCGTATTTCGATGCAGCCGAACTGTATGTTCTGCCGGGCACCGGCGGGCTGGGGATCAACGAGGCGATGGCGCATCGACTGCCCATCGTGTCCGGTTTTGCAGATGGCAGCGCGGACGATCTGGTGGTGGATGGAGAAAACGGTTTTCGTCTGCGCGAGAACACGCCCGATGAACTGGCGGCGAAGATGGCTGCGATTCTCGACGATTCTGAACTTGCCCGTCGCATGGGCGAGCGCTCGCGCGACATGATCACCGGCAAGTTTGCTTTCCGTGAATTTATCAACCGTATCGTGACTCAACTGACGAGGCTGGCGTAATGAAACAGGTTTATCTGGTGGCGGGCGCACGCCCCAATTTCATGAAAATTGCGCCGATTGTACGGGCGCTCAATCAACACGGCGGGCTGCGCTTCAAGATCATCCATACCGGCCAGCACTACGACCGCGAGATGAACGACGTGTTTTTCGAGGAATTGGGCATCCCCGCGCCGGATGTGTTCATGGGCGCGGGCGGCGGTTCGCATGCGGAACAGACGGCGAAGATCATGCTCGGGTTCGAACAGCTATGCCAGGCAGAACGACCGGATGCGGTGCTGGTGGTGGGCGATGTGAATTCGACCATTGCCTGCTCGATCGTGGCGAAGAAGATGCACATCCCCGTGGCGCATGTGGAAGCGGGGTTGCGCAGCGGAGACATGGCGATGCCGGAGGAGATCAACCGCATTGTCACCGATTCGATTTCGGACTGGTTCTTCGTCACGGAGCCGGCCGGGGTGACTAATCTGCTGCGCGAGGGAAAGGCGCAGGAGAAGATCCATTTTGTCGGCCATGTGATGGTGGACAACCTCTTGTATCAGCACGACAGGCTGATGCATGTGGACGCAGGTACGTTTGCCACGGCGGGGTACAAGTCCGAACAGCCGAGATACGGCGTAGTCACACTGCACCGACCATCGAATGTGGACGATGCGGCGACCTTTGCCGGAATCGGCGACGCGCTGCGCACGATCAGCGAGGAACTGCCGCTGATTTTTCCGGTGCATCCTCGTACGCGCGCGAATCTGGACAAGTTCGGCATCGACCTGGGAGAGCGCGTCACGCTGACCGGACCGCTGGCCTATATGGAGTTTTTGCATCTGTGGAAAGATGCTGCGGTGGTGATGACCGACAGCGGCGGGCTGCAGGAAGAAACCACCGCACTGGGCGTGCCGTGCTTCACCCTGCGCGAAAACACCGAACGTCCGGTGACGGTGGAGCAGGGCACCAATGTGCTGGTTGGCACGCAGCCGCAAAACATTCTGGACGCGTATGCAGGACTGAACGGTGGCAAGGCAGGGCGCCGACCTGAGTTGTGGGATGGCAAGGCGGCAGAGCGGATAGTGGCGATTCTGGCTGCGGACCTGGCGCGGGCCTGAAGGTGGCCTTTCCGTGGGTAAAGCGTGCAGCTTGCGTATTCCTGGCGCGTATGCACACGTCAACCTGAATGCAGCCCGATGCCATGAGTAAGGTTTTACGCCTGCACCGATTCGCCCTCGCCCTGGCGGCCGTTCTGCTTGCGCTGTATTTCTGGGGCAACAGCCAGCCCGAGGCGGCCGGGCTGATTCCGGAGCCGTGGGACAAACTGGCGCATCTGGCGTGGTATGCGGTGCTGTCCGGTTTGTTGCTGGTTGCAACGGGCCGCCATGCCTGGCCGTGGGTGATGGCGGGCATGTTGCTGCTGGCGGGCTGGGACGAGTGGCATCAGTTTGCCTTGCCGGGACGTCAGCCGGGTCTGGATGACTGGATGGCGGATGCGCTGGGCGTGCTGGCAGGGACCGGGGTAAGCCATGAAATTGCCCGGCGCGCCTGGCCGGTGCGGCAGGAGTAGCAGCCAGGCGGATTCCGCGCATCCCCTGTCCGATGACCCGGCCGACAGCCGCTGCCTTCACGTAGACAGGCCGTTCGCTGGACGCTTACGCATCTCCCCACCCCTGCCGAGATCAGTCGCGGCAGTTGCATTTCCGCCTCCCGGCCCTTCGGGTTGGCGATCAATCCAGGCAGATCCCGGCTATGCGATGCGTGCGGCTTTGCATCATCCAAGGCAGACGACCGGCGCAGTTCGGCGCTTCCGCAATCCATGAATGCCCTATGAGCCATATGGCTTAGGCAGGCTGGGTTTCGCCTGTGCAAGCAGGTAACAATCGGCCATTAGTCTTCCTCCTGCTCGATAAAGAGATAACGAGCGCGTTTTCCCCGCTTCGCTTGTCGCATTTCAGCCAGATTTGCACCCTGCCCGATCCGGACAGGTTGGCGCAGGCTGCATTCCCCAAGGGCGTGGCAAAGCGGCGCAGCACAGATCGCAACCAGGTTCCAGGCGCGCAGCGCGATGGCAAAACGATCATCCGTCAGAGGTCGGCATCGCCATCCTGCGCGAATGTGTGAAGAAAAACAGGGAGCAGAGAAGCATGATGAATGTCGAGAAAGCGCTGGCGGAAGACTGGGTGCCCAGCCTGGGTGCCGGAGACGAGGCGGCGGCTCCACGCCATTTCGAGGTTGTGTGGCCGGAGCCCGCCGACACCAGGACGCAGCCAGGCCCGGGGCGCACGACGGGAAAGGTGCTGAACGCGCAAATCGACGCACTCTCGTGGGACGCTGCGACTGACCGGATTTTCGGCTGGGCCCATGCACGCGAAAGCCGCTACGTGACGATCTGCAATGTGCATGTGGTGGTGAGCGCGTGGCGTGACGCAGCGTATCGCAACATCGTCAATGCGTCGGACATGGCGGCGCCGGACGGGGCGCCAGTGGCGTGGATGCTGCGGCAGCAGGGATTCGACGGGCAGCCGCGCATCAATGGGCCGGATCTGATGTGGGCGCTGTGCAAGCGCGCAGCGAGCGAATATCTGCCGGTGTATTTTTACGGCAGCACCGAGGCGACGCTGGGGAAACTGGAGCAGCGCTTGCGGGAAGCGTTTCCGGCCCTGCGCATCAGGACGGAAGCGCCGCCGTTCCGCACGCTGACGGCAGAAGAAGATGCGGCAGCGGTGGACCGCATCAACACCAGCGGCGCCGGCATCGTGTTCGTCGGCCTGGGCTGCCCCAAGCAGGAACGCTGGATCGCAGAGCATCGCAGCAAAATCAATGCGGTGATGATCGGTGTGGGAGCGGCGTTCGATTTCCACGCCGGCACGGTTCAGCGGGCGCCGGCCTGGATGCGCAACAACGGGCTGGAATGGCTGCATCGTCTGGCATCGGAGCCGGGGCGCCTGTGGAAGCGTTATATGGTCACGAATACGCTGTTCATTCTCGGTGCGACATGGCAATTGCTGTTCGGGCGGTGATTTAAAAGAAAGCCTGATGCACAGCCTTGCTTCATGCGGGCTGTCATCAAAACCCAAGAATAAATAATGCGAGAACTCATGAAAAAATCCGACGGAAAAACACGTGACATGGCGGACCAAGCCATCGACGATCATCGTCGCGCGTTCATGCGGACGACGGCGCTGGCGGCGGGCCTGCTGTCCGCCGGCATCGCGCCGTTCGCGCTTGCAGCAAAGGGCGGTAATGGCGGAAACGGCGGTGGCGGCCAGACGGCCCGCAATCCGCTGCGCATTCCGCCGACCCTCGCGCCGGGCGGCGCGGCGCTGAGCGCGGCGCCGGCAAGCGTCAACCTCGGCGGCGGCAAGCAGTCGTCCGTGCTGGCCTACAACGGCTTCTTCGCGGGCCCGACGTTCCGGGCGAACAGCGGCGACGCGGCCGATATCGCGTTCACCAACGGCCTTGCCGCCGAAACCACCGTCCACTGGCACGGCATGATTGTGCCGCCGGACGCGGACGGGCATCCGATGGATGCCGTCATGCCGGGCGCAAGCTACGCCTACCGGTTTCCCGTCACGCAACGGGCCTGCCTCAACTGGTATCACCCGCACCCGCACATGATGACGGGCGAGCAGGTGGCGCTCGGGCTTGCGGGCGCCTTCATCGTCAACGACGCCGAAGAAGCCGCGCTCAATCTGCCGTCCGGTCTCTATGAAGTGCCGCTGATCCTGCGGGATGCGGATTTCGACAGCGCGGGCAATCTGACCTATACCGCCAAGTCCTCCGGCTTTCTGGGCAAGACGCCGCTCGTCAACGGCACCCTCAGCCCGCAGCTGCAGGTCGATACCGCGATCTACCGCTTCCGCGTGCTGAACGGCGCGAACGCGCGGGTATTCCGGCTCGCCCTGAGCAACGGCGCGCCGCTGGTTGCGATCGGCAATGACGGCGGCCTGCTCGACACGTCGCCCGCTGCGGTCGCCGAAATCGAGCTCAGCCCGGGCGAGCGGCTGGATGTGCTGGTCGACTTCCGCGGCCTCGCGGTGGGCGACAAGGCGATGCTCCGCTGCCTGGACGCCAACTGGGACCTGCTGGAGTTCGCGGTTGCGCGCGCGGTCACGGTCGCGGGCGAGATTCCCGCCGGCCCCTTGTCCGCCGTCACCCCGCTCGCCGATCCGGTGCTGACCCGCGAATTCAGCTTCGACGGCATGAGCCGCATCAACGGCCAGGTGTACGACATGCACCGCATCGACTTCCAGGTGCCGCTCGGCCAGACCGAACGCTGGCGCTTCAAGACCGGCGGGAACGCGCCGCATCCGGTGCACGTCCACGGCGCCTCGTTCCAGGTCGTGTCCCGCAGCGGCGGCCGCGGCCGGGTGCTGCCGTGGGAACGCGGGTGGAAGGACACGGTGCTGCTGCAGGACGGCGAAACCGTGGACGTGCTCATCCGCTTCGAAGCCTACCGCGGCCTGTATGTCATGCATTGCCACAAGCTGGAGCATGAGGACATGGGCATGATGTCCAACTTCGAGGTGATCTGACGGGGGAGGGGTCCGGGCGCGCGCGTTTGTCCGGCTCTGGCGTACCCGGGATTGACCGTGGCAGCCGCATCGCGCAGAACCGCTGATGCCATGAAATTCGCCTGCTATCTTTCGATTGTCTTGGGAATCATGGGAACACCTTTTTCCGACACCTGATATCCCAGGACCCTCATCGCGTTCTTTAGGTCTGTATTCTCGAAATCCGTCCCCTGAAAAAACAAAGGGAGATCCAGATGCTTGGCAAGCGAGTAGGTGTAGAGGTCCCCTAGATTAAGCCTGGCCTTGTCATCATGCTTGTGATGATATTCTGCGCCGCCTTGGCGGAAATGGGGCAAAGAATCTTCGCCAAGCGGAACGGTCTTGATTTTGAGGACGTCGATCAGGTCTTCAATCATCTTCGCCCCCTCTGCCCCTTTCAGGTTGTAGATGGCCAACCACGTTTCCGCTCGCGTGGCTGCTCCGATGAACATCTCGTCTGTCCGGGCAAAGCCATCAAGAAAAAGATTCGCGGCCGGTTCGTCAAGCGCGACGCACAGGAGAGAGGACGTGTCGATGACGGCGGCGCCAAGCCTCCTTTTCGTCATTTGGGCATTCCGGCCTCGTCATACAGAATTTCTTCCATTGGCCGATCATCCAAAAGAGGAAGCGCGCGAAGCCTTTTGAGAATCTGATCCACAGACTTTTTCCCCCCGATCCGCTCGGACCCGCTTTCGCGAAGCGCGCGGGCTTCCTCAAGCAGGCGAATGGCCTCTTTGTTCATGGAGCGGTCGTGTTTGGCCGCCCCTGTGGCGAGTCATCGCTTCAAGTCAGCCGGCATTTTTTTGATCAGCAGGGTGGCGTCATTCATTTTGGCCTCCGATATATATATCATATGGATAGCGAAACGGTATCAATGCGGCGCGGGCATGTCAACGAAATCCCGGTTTTCAACACTTTTTGTTAATGGCTTGGATCAGCCCCGGTTTTTCAAGCCCAGGGAGCTGACGGCTCCCGGCGCCCGCGCAAGCGGGCCGGTTGCCCGTCAGCGTTTGCCGAACAGTTCGCGCCCGAACCCGGGCCACTGGCCGAATACGCGGACGATTTCAGGGCCGGTGGCCAGCCCGAGCGCATGGACCAGGACATTCAGCAGGATGAGGGCGAGGGTGATCGGCGGCATGGCGCTGAGCATGGGTTCAGCCGGATTGTTAATGTTTTCGGCCATTGCGGCGCACGCGGATGACGGCCCGGGCTTTCCGCATGAGCCAACCGGCTCAGGCGAATGCGCCGGACGGGACACACGCCAATAACACGGCGCCGGTAGTCTGCGGAAGGTTCGTCCTTACCCATACCGGAGCGCTTCGATGATGACAAAATCCCTCGGCATGCTGGCCGCCGCCTTGTTGCTGACGCTGGGCGCGCCTGCCGGCGCAGACGACTTTCGCCATGGCTCGGCTTCCTTCGCGCTGATCGGCGACGTGCCCTACGGCAGCACGGTCGAAGCGAAATTCGACCATGTGATCGAGAGCATCAACGCGGCGCCGCATGTGCGTTTTGTCGTGCATACCGGCGACGTCAAGGCGGGCAGCGAGCGCTGCGACGACGCCTTGCTGCAGAAGCGCTTCAACCAGTTCCAGACGTTCAGGGACGGCGTGATCGTAACGCCCGGCGACAACGACTGGACGGACTGCCACCGCACCAGCAACGGCAGCTACCTGCCGACCGAGCGCCTGGCCCGATTCCGCGAAATCTTTTATCCGGTTCCCGGCATGACGAGCGGCCGGAATGCTTTCCCGGTGCGCACCCAGGCAGCGACGGCGGGCTTCGAGGACTACGTCGAAAACATGCTGTGGGAATTCCACGGTACCGTGATGGCGACGCTGCACGTGGTCGGCAGCAACAACGGCCTCGACCCCTGGAAGTCTATCGACCCGGCCGACAGCTACGATGCGCCGCGCCCCGATCGCCTGGCCGAAGTCCAGGCGCGCGAAGCCGCCGCGCTGGCGTGGATCGACGAGGTGTTCGCGCAGGCGGCCGCGCGCAAGGCTGCCGGCGTGATGATCGCGATGCAGGCCAACCCCAACTTCGACCTGCCGGCCGCCGACCCGGAGCGCCAGGGCTTCAACAAGGTGCTCGAGCGCATCACCCGGCATGCCGTTTCCTTCGGCAAGCCGGTGCTGCTGGCGCACGGCGACAGCCACTACTTCCGCGTCGACAAGCCGCTCGCCGGGCCGGTCAAGCCGTCGGGCAACCGGATGCTGGAAAACGTCACGCGCGTGGAAAACTTCGGCGCGCAGAACGTTCACTGGGTCGAGGTGCTCGTCGACCCGCGCGACCCGAACGTGTTCCGCATCGAGCCGCGCATCGTGAAGGCGAATCTGTTCGCGCGTTGAGCGGCCCCGCCGGCGGTGCGCCGACGGGTTCCGAAACGCGGGATTGAAGCTGCATGCTCCGCTTCGCCGCGCCGGCGGAGGGCGGTGGACCCCGCGGCGATCGCGCCAACACACGACGGCAACATTGGCGCGCCAGTATTGCCCGCATGCATCCTCCCAGCCACCCTGAAATCATCGCGGCCGAGTCGCGCGCGCAAGCGCGGCGGCGCGAGCCCTGGCGTGTGCTGCCGGTTTTCCTGGCTGTTTTTTTCGCCCTGCAATACGCATGGGAGATGGCGCGGGACTCCGCGGTCGAGCGCGTGTTCATCGATGAGCTCACCGTCCGCCCGGCCGCATGGATCATCGACCGGCTGTGGCCGGCATTTCAGGTGCATGCCGAAGGGCACCGTCTGGTGTCCGCGGGCGGGCGGCTCAACATCCTCAACGGCTGCGAAGGCATGGAAACCCTGTTCCTGCTGGCGGCGGCCTTCATCGCCTATCCCTTTGCCTGGCGCACGCGCCTGTTCGGCCTGACGGCCGGCGCGCTGCTGGTGTTCGCGCTCAACCAGGCGCGCATCGTGGTGCTCTGGCATGCCTTTCTGCACGACCGCGCCTGGTTCGGGGTACTGCACGGCACGGTATTGCCGGTGCTGCTGGTGGCGGCCTGCCTGATTTTCTTTCTCGCCTTTCTGGGACGCGAGGCGCCGCGCCCGGCATGAATTCCGCTCGCAGCGTCGTGCCGGGCATCGTCCTGCGCCTGCTGATCTGGCTGCCCCTCCTGCTGGGGGCGGCCTGGGCATGGGGATGGCATTATGCCGATTTCTGGCTGCCCCTGTATCAATACGTACTGGATTGGGTGCTGGCGGATTTCGGAGTGGTGTATCTGGGCATCGCGCTCGGCCATGAATATGTATTCGATACCCAGGTGATCGCCGAGCGCGCGATGCTGGTGCAGGGGCAGATTCTGCCTGCCGGTTTGACGGTGCATGCTTCGACGCCCCTGTATGTCGCGCTCATCCATCCGGTCGTGCTGGCGGCGGCGGCACTGGTCTGGCCGCTTCCGCACTGGCGTGCGCGGCTGCTGAGGCTGCTGCTGAGCCTGCCCTGCCTGCTCGTGCTGGAAGCGCTCGATGTCCCGCTGGTGCTGGCCAGCTCGATCAGGGATCTGCTGAGCTACTCGATCGATCCCGCAGCGGACGCGGCCTCGTTGCGGGTCGACTGGACGCGGGTGATGGACGGCGGCGGGCGTTTTGCACTCAGCCTCGCGCTGGCCTTCGCGGCCGCGCTGCTGCATCGGGCGTTCGAATCCCGGCGGGCGGCGAAGCGGGGCTGAGCGGTTTTTGCGGCCGGACCATGCCGCAGGACGCATGCCTGTCATTGAAGCCGGCTAGCCTGAGGCGGATGGATGCGCGCATTTTTTCGGATAAGCGAACGGGCTTGGCCAGGGTCCTGTTGCGTCTTGCCTTTCTGCTGACGTTTGCGGCGATCGCGCTCATGCCATACCGGCAGGCGCATGCACAGGCGGACGCGGTGCCGGCCGCGGTCGCGGACAAGATCGCGCCGGAAACCTGGCGCAAGGTGCAGGCGGGGGAGGTGCGCGAAGTGCTCGTGCTGTTCGGCGATGCGGCGATCGATGCCGAGCTCGAACGCCATCTGAGCCGGCGCGCGCTCAAGGCGGAGGATGCGGCGGCGACCGCGCTGCGCGCCGAGCGCTATCGCGCGCTCAAGGCGCGGGCGCTGTCGGCCTTGCCGGATGGCGACACGGAACTGCTGCGGGACTATCGGCATATCCCCATGGCCTTCCTGCGCTTGCGCGACGCCGCGGCGCTGCTGCGGCTGCTGGCGCGCGAGGAAGTGGCGGCCGTGTACGAGGACACCCGGCTGTATCCGCATCTGACCGAAACGCTGCCGCTGATCGGCCAGCCTTCGGTGAGCCAGATCATGGGGCGTACCGGCAGCGGCGCCGCGGTGGCGGTGCTCGACACCGGCGTCGACTACACGCGCAGCGAATTCGGATCCTGCACCGCGCCCGGCGTGCCCGCGGGCTGCCGCGTGGTGGCGGCGCTCGACACCGCGCCGGAAGACAGTGCGCGCGATGCCAACGGCCATGGCACCTGGGTGGCGGGCACGGCGACGGCGGTCGCGCCCGGGGCGGGCATCGTGGCGATCGACGTGTTCGACGGCAATTCGGCCAGCAGCGTCGACATCATCGAAGGCATCGACTGGGCCATCGCCAACCGCGCGGCCTACAACATCGTCGCCCTCAACATGAGCCTGGGCGACGGCGCCAAATACACCAGCGAGTGCAGCAGCAAGCTCAGCAACCCCTACCGGCAGGCCATCATCGACGCCCGCACGGCCGGCATCCTGAGCGTCGTTTCCAGCGGCAACGATGGCTACAGCGACGGCATTGCCAGCCCCGCCTGCACCCCGGAAGCCGTATCCGTCGGCGCGGTCTACGACGCCAACGTGGGCGGGCGCACCTGGACCGGGCCGGAGCCGGATTGCACCGACAGCGTCACCGCGGCCGACAAGGTGGCGTGCTTTTCCAACAGCGCCTCTTTTCTGACCCTGCTCGCGCCCGGCGCGCTGACCACGGTGACCGGCGTCACGGTCGCCGGCACCTCGCTGTCGGCGCCGGTGGCCACCGGCGCGGTCGCGGTGCTGGCGCAGGCGTTTCCCGGCGATACCGCGACCGGCCGCGCGAGCCGGCTCACCGCCAGCGGAAAATCCGTCACGGACGCGCGCAACGGCATCGTCAAGCCGCGCGTCGACCTGCTCGCCGCCCAGGGCCCGCCGCCCAACGATGCCTTCGCCCAGGCCGCGGTGCTGGAGGGCACCGGCGGCACGGCCAGCGGCTGGAACCTGAATGCGACGCAGGAGTCGGGCGAGCCCGCCCACGCCGGCACCGGCAGCGGCAAATCGGTGTGGTGGCTATGGACGCCGGCGGCATCCGGAACGGCCAGTTTCGACACCCACGGCAGCGGCTTCGACACCGTGCTGGCGGTGTATACCGGCAGCAGCGTGACGGCGCTCGCCGCGGTTGCCTCGAACGACAACGATGGCGCGGCGGGCAACGCCAGCGGCCTCGGCTTCGCGGCCACGGCGGGGACGACCTACCGCATCGCGGTCGACGGCAGTTCGGGCGCGAGCGGGGCGGTCAAGCTCGCCTGGACGCTGCTGCAGGCGCAGACCATCGATTTCCCCCCGATCGCCGACATGCCGGTGAATTCGTCGTTCAGCCTCGTCGCCACGGCCAGCTCGGGACTGGCGGTGACGTTCAGCAGCCAGACGCAAACGGTATGCACGGTTGCGGGCAGCGAAGCCAGCCTGATCGCCTCCGGCGTCTGCACGATCGCGGCCGACCAGTCCGGCAACGCCAGCTATGCTCCCGCCCCCACGGTCACGCAGAGCTTCGACGTCACTCCGCTCGCGCAAACCATCGATTTTCCCGCCATCGCCGATCGCACGCTGGGAGACCCGCCGTTCGACGTGACCGCCACCGCCAGTTCCGGATTGCCGGTGAGCATCGCCTCGCTGACGGCCGCGGTATGCAGCGTCAGCGGCAATACCGTCACGCTGCTGACGGCGGGGCTCTGCACGCTCGAAGCCACCCAGTCGGGCGACAGCCAGTACAGCGCCGCGCCGTCGGTCATGCAGACCTTCAGCGTGAACGCGGCCGGCAGCGTCAACGACGGCGATGTGCCGATGCCGCCGTGGGCGCTGCTGCTGCTCGGCGCGGGCCTGCTCGCGGCGATGCGGCGGCGCCTCGTATCCCGGTAGTGAAACCGGTTAGCCCCTGTCAGCCGGCCCGCCAAAGGGCGATGCGTATCCAGACGGCGTACCGCGTGGGCTGCGCCCACCCTACGGCCAATGCGAAGAGGGGCGTAGGG
>JAKACL010000070.1 GCA_021821425.1 Pseudomonadota bacterium | reverse complement strand
GCCCTTGCAGATGCCGTTGCAGCCGCACACCTCCATGTCGTCGGTCATGGTCGCGGCCTTGTTGATGCCCTGGTGGCCGAGGTTGCCGCAGTGGTCCTGGCCGAACATCAAATGATCGCGCAGCTCGGACACGTCCTTGCCGTCGCGCAGCAGCGAGAAATACCAGGCGCCGTCGACGGTGTCGCCGTACATCACGCCGCCGACCAGCTTGTTGTCCTTGATGACGAGCTTCTTGTAGACGCCGCCAATGGGATCGGAGTAGAGAATCGCTTCGGTGCCTTCGCCGCCGATGAAGTCGCCGGCCGAGAACAGGTCGATGCCGGTGACCTTGAGCTTCGTCGAGGTGACCGAGCCCTGATAGCGGCCGATGCCGTAATGCGCCAGATGATTGGCGCACACCTTGGCCTGCTCGAACAGCGGCGCGACCAGGCCGTAGGCGACGCCGCGGTGCGCGGCGCATTCGCCGATCGAGTAGATGCGCGGATCGAAAGTCTGCATCGTGTCGTTGACCACGATGCCGCGGTTGCAGTGCAGACCGGACGATTCGGCGAGTTCGGTGTTGGGGCGGATGCCGACGGCCATCACGATCAGGTCGGCGGGCGCGGAATCGCCGTCCTTGAACTTGATGCCGGCGACACGGCCGCTTTCCCCGGCGACCAGTTCTGCCGTCTGCTTCTGCAGCAAAAATTTCATGCCTTTTTCTTCCAGGCTCTTCTGCAGCAGCCGTGCGGCTGGCTCGTCGAGCTGGCGTTCCATCAGCCATGGCGCGATGTGGACCACAGTGACATTCATGCCGCGCTTCATCAAGCCATTGGCGGCTTCCAGCCCCAGCAGGCCGCCGCCGACGACGACCGCGTGCTTGTACTGGCTGGAAGCGCGGATCATCGCGTCGACGTCGGCAATGTCGCGAAAACTGATGACCCCGGGCAGGTCGGCGCCGGGCACCGGCAGGATGAAGGGATTGGAGCCGGTGGCGAGCAGCAGGCGGTCGTAGCTGGCGCGGGTGCCGTCGTCGGCTTCGACTGCGCGCGCGGTGCGGTCGATCTTCACCACCTTCTTGCCCAGGTGCAGGGTGATGTTGTTGTCCTGATACCAGTCGAGCGGGTTCAGCACGATGTCGTCGACCGTCTGCTCGCCGGCGAGCACCGGGGACAGCAGGATGCGGTTGTAGTTGGGGTGCGGCTCGGCGCCGAACACAGTGATGTCGTAGAGGTCGGGCGCAAGCTTCAGCAGTTCTTCCAGCGTGCGCACTCCGGCCATGCCGTTGCCGACCATGACGAGTTTCATCTTGGGGCCCTGCCCCATGGGCGTACTCATATCCATCTCACCACTCCAAACGAATGACCAAAAGTGATGACCGAGATACGCCGTTGCATTCGGTCTACTTGCACAACCCCTAGCAATCGCTATGCCATGCAAACTGGCAACCTGGAACGTATTGTTTTAAAGCGCGTTTTTTATTGCCTGCCGGGATCGACCCACGCTGCGATGCACCACCACAGTGCCAAACTGCGGCGCGTGCACCATGCCTACGCAGCGACCCGCCCGACGCATCGTGCTACGCGCCCCTCACCCCAACCTTCTCCCGGCCGGAGAGGACGCTCGCGCAGCGCCCAAATCCGTCTAATGCGGTGATCGCGCGCGCCTGGTTGAGGTCTTCGGTGTAGCCCGCTGCAAAGAGACACACCGCCAGCTGGTTGCGGATCGGCAACGGCAGCGGCAGCTGCTCGCGCATCACCCTCTCGATCCAGGCGCCGGTCGCGCGCGCATCCCGCTCGGGCAGATTGGTCTGCAAAGACGACATCGATTGCGCCTCGTACACCGGCATGGATTGCCCATCCTGCACCAGCACCATGTCGGGCCGCAGCAGCGGGTCCGCAAACGCTTCGCCCTCGCAGCCCTGCAGCAGCAGGGCGTGCCCGCCCAGCGCTTCCAGCACGCTGCGCACGCCGGGCAAATCGGCAACCGCCGGCACCGGCGTCACCCGTACCGAGTGTGCCCCCGCCACATCGGCCAGCATCGCCAGCCGCGTCACCCAGCCGTCGATGCCGAGTCGGGAACGCAGCGCCAGCAGCGACGCCAGGCCGGGACTCAACAGCGCCACCGGCGCAAACGCGATGCCCTCATCCAGCAGCTGCGTATTGACCTGCGCCGTGGTGCTGCAGGGCATGATGCCGAGTTCGCGCAGTACGTAGGCCGCTGCCGTGCCGCCGCCGCCTTCGAGCACGCCGTGAATCAGCACCGGCACGCCAAAGCTTTTGAGCAGCAGGGCCAAGAGCGGCGTTAGATGCGGAAACCCGCGCACGCCATGGTAGGTGGGCAGCACCACGGTGCGGAACGGTCCCGACGGCACCCCGAACTCGGGCAGCCGATCGGCCAATGCCGCGTGCAGGCCAAGCCAGGCGTCCAGCCCCGGATCGTGCTGATTGAATGCGACCAGGAAAGCCGCCGTTTCCAGTTCGGGCACCCCGCCGTCGAGCAAGGCCGCCCCCAGCGCGCGCGCCTCGATAAAACCCAGGCCTTCGCCGGCTTCGATCTGGCGGATCAAAGTCGCATAGCTCATGAAGCGATGGCGTCCATTGACGTGACGCAGCTCATGCCGCCGCCCGATTGCCGGCGATCAGCCGTTTCAATTCCGGCACGCACGAGCCGCATTCGGTGCCGCATTTGAGCGTGGCCTGCAGCGCGGCGAGGCCGGCGCCAGCGGTGATGGCAGCAAGGATATCGGTCTCGGCCACGTTCAGACAATTGCAGACAATGCGTCCGCGCCCGGTTCCGCCTGCCGGCGGGCGCGCCACCGGCGCCAGCATCCAGGCGCGCAGCGAAGCGGCATCGATGCCGTCGACGATGACGTCGCGCAGCCAGTCGAAGGCGGCGGTCTCGCCGGTCAGCCGCGCGGCGGCCACCTTGCCGCCGTCGACCCGCACGCGCTTGGAAATGCCGCGCGGACGGTCTTCGTAATGCATCACCGCGAGCGGGTCGTCCAGTCCCAGCGCGGCATCGAGTTCGGCCAGCAGCGATTCGGGCAGCGGCTGCGTGTGGGCGAGGCGCAGCGTCAGCACGTCGCGGTCGCGCCCGGCCAGCCCGGCGGCGGCGTAATCGCAGGCCCGCAGCAGCGGCTGTACGGCGTCGAGCAGTTTCGTGCCGTCGCCCATGGCCAGCGCGGCCATGCGCCAGGGCAGCACGGCCTTGGCCACTTGCACCGCGGCGTGCTTGAGTTCGGGTTGCTTCGACACCGCGTCGAATACCGGCAGGGTGAGCGCATTGATGCCGCGCCCGCCCATGAAACGCGCGCCCCAGTGCATCGGCAGAAAGCACTGACCGGGACGCACGCTGTCGCTGGCCTCGGCCACCACGATCACTTCGCCGCGGCGGCTTTTCACGCGCACCAGGTCGCCCGCATTCAGGCGCCGCAGTTCGAGGTCGCGCACATTCATCGTCAGGGCCGGCGTGTCGGCATGGGCGAACAGCCGCGCCACGCGGCCGGTGCGGCTCATCGCGTGCCACTGGTCGCGCAGGCGTCCGGTGTTGAGATGCAGCGGGAAACGCGCGTCAATCGATTCCGCCACCGGACGGTAGGGCGCGGCATGAAAGCGCGCGCGGCCGCTGGCGGTCGGATAGACGCCGTCGGCATACAGGCGCGCCTGGCCCGAGGCCGCGCCCTCGGGAAATGGCCACTGCCGAGGCGCTTGGTCGAGCAGCGCATAGGAGAGCCCGGTGATGTCGAGATCGCGCCCGCGCGTGGTTTCGCGGTGCTCGTTGAACACGGCTTCGGCGCATTCGTAGGGGAACAGGCGCGCGCCCAGGTCAGGCATCAGCCGCTGCGCAAAGTCGGTGACGATGGCCCAGTCGGCGCGGGCTTCGCCCGGGGGCGGCACGGCGGCATGGACGCGCGTAATGCAGCGCTCGGAATTGGTCATGGTGCCGTCGGTCTCGCCCCAGCTCGACGCGGGCAGCAGCAGATCGGCATACGGCGCGGTTTCGGTGTCGGCAAACGCTTCCTGCAGCACCACGCATTCGGCGGCCGCGAGGGCCTGCTGCACCAGATTCTGGTCGGGCAGCGACTGCGCGGGGTTGGTGCAGGCGATCCAGATCGCCTTGATTTCGCCGCGCCGCACCGCCTCGAACATTTCCACCGCGGTCCTGCCCGGCGTCGCCGGCACGTCCTCCACCCCCCACAGCCGCGCGACTTCAGCGCGATGCTCTGGATTGTTCATGTCGCGATGCGCGGACAGCAGGTTCGCCAGCCCGCCCACCTCACGACCGCCCATCGCATTGGGCTGTCCGGTGAGCGAAAGCGGCGCGGCGCCGGGCTTGCCGATTTGCCCGCTGGCCAGATGCAGGTTGATCAGCGCGGCGTTCTTGTCGACGCCGCAGCTGGATTGATTGAGGCCCTGGCAATACAGCGACAGCGTCGGCCCGGCGGCGAACCAGCGCGCCGCCTGCACGATGTCGGCGGCCGCCACGCCGCAGATCGGCGCAACCTTCTCCGGGGTGTAGTCGCGCACCAGGTCGCGCAGCGCCTCCCAGCCTTCGGTGTGGGCGGCGATGGCGGCGCGGTCGATCAGCTCTTCCCACAGCATGACGTTCAACATGGCATGGAACAGCGCGACGTCGGTGCCGGGCAGGATGGCCAGATGCAGGTCGGCCTCGTCGGCGGTGTCGGTGCGGCGCGGGTCGACCACAATCAGCCTGAGTTCCGGATTGGCCTTGCGTGCGGCCTCGATGCGGCGGAACAGGATGGGATGCGCATAGGCCGTATTGGAGCCGGCGATGAAAATCGTGCCGGCGTGATCGATGTCGTCGTAGCAGCCGGGCGGCGAATCGGCGCCGAGGGTGGCCTTGTAGCCGGCCACCGCGGACGACATGCAGAGGCGCGAATTGGTGTCGATGTTGTTGGTGCCGATCAGGCCCTTGGCGAGCTTGTTGAAGACGTAATACGCCTCGGTGGTGAGCTGGCCGGAAATATAGAAGGCCACGGCATCGGGGCCGTGCTCGAGGATGACCGCACGGAATTGCTCGGCGGCGTGATCGAGCGCAGCGTCCCAGCTCACCCGCCGCCGCGGCGAGGCACGGTCGGCGCGCAGCTCGGGAACCAGCGCGCGGCCGGACGCCTGCGCCGACAGCGCCAGCGCCGCCCCCTTGGTGCACAGCTTGCCGCGGTTGGCCGGGTGCGCGGGATCGCCCCGCACGCCGGTGATTTTTCCGGCGTCGGCCTCGATCAGCACCCCGCAGCCGGTGCCGCAATAACAGCAGACAGATGAAACGACAGACATGATGGCTCCTCCCCCTGTCTGTCAGCAGGGTCTGTGCCAGAAGCCTGCAGCGCAATGAATTCAAGGACTTGATCCAATCCGGCCGGGCCAGTGACGGCCGCCATGCTCAGCGGCAGTGCATGCGCGGAGCGGGGTGCCGCAAATTGGTGCGCGGGTCAGGGCGCGGACGGGTGCGCGTGCGGCGGATCGAGCAGGCTGGGGCGGAGGCTGACCTGGACGCGGTTGCCGCCATGTTTTTTGGCGTCGTACATCGCCTCGTCGGCATAGCGGATCAGCTGCTTGTAGTCGCGGCCATGCGCGGGGTAGAAGGCCACCCCGATGCTGGGTGAAACCCGCACCTGCTGGCCGGCCAGTTCAAAAGGCTGATCGAGCGCAGCGCGGATCTTCTCGGCGACCGAGAGGGCCTGTTCGGGCGGATCGATGCCGTTGAGCAGCACCAGGAATTCGTCGCCGCCGATGCGTCCCACCGTATCCGATTCGCGTACGCAGCGCCGCAGGCGGCGCGCGACCTCCTGCAACAGCAGGTCGCCAGCGGCGTGCCCCAGCGTGTCGTTGACCTGCTTGAACCGGTCCAGGTCGAGGTACAGCAGGGACAGCGGCGACGGGTCGCGTTCGGACATGCGCAGCGCGGTTTGCAGCCGGTCGTGGAACAGCTCGCGGTTGGGCAGATCGGTGAGCGGATCGTGCCGGGCGATGTGCTGCAGCCAGAGTTCCATCTGCTTGCGCTCGATCACCGGGGCGATCTGATTGGCGACGAACTGCAGCAGCTCGATGTCCTTCTGGGTGTAGCGCGTCTCGTTGTCATAACTTTGCACCACCAGCGCGCCGATGACGCCCTCCTTTGCAAACAGCGGCACGCCCAGCCAGTGCAGCGCGTTGCGACTGACATCGAGCCAGGCCTGACTGGTCAGTCCCGGGTTGGCCTGCGGCGCCAGCAACAGCACCTGGCCGGTACGGATGACCTCGGCGCTCATCGCCGCCGAATCCAGCTTCTGCGGCCCAGGTGCCTGGCCGAATTCATCGGCGCAGTAGGGAAAGGTCAATGCGTCCTCGCCGGCGTCGTACAGCGCGACGAAGAAATTGGCCGCCGGCAGCAGCTCGCCAATAATCTGGTGGATGCGTTCGAACAGGGCGACCTGATCTTCGGCGGTATGAGCCGCTTCGGAAATGGCATAAAGCGCGGCCTGCAGGGCGTCGGCGCGCTTGCGCTCGGTAATGTCGCGCGCCACCGCAACCCGCAACTGGTCGGGCTCCGACCAGCGGGCCGACCACATGAGGTGAACGATCTGGCCATCCTTGCGCACATAGCGGTTTTCGAAAAGGGGCTGGGGCTGGCCGTCCAGGATCTCTTCGATCGTCTGCAGCGTCCTTGCCCGGTCCTCGGGATGCACGAAGTCGAGCACCTGCCGGCCGATCATCTCCTCCGGCCGGTAACCGAAAATGCGTTCTCCCGCAGCGCTGATGAAGACGAAAACACCCCGTGCGTCGACGACGCAGACCGCGTCGAGCAGCAGATCCATGACCTTGCTCGGCAGAAGCGGGGAGCTTGCGCCCTTGTCGTCGCTTCCGTCGGATGGCCGACCGGTCCGGGGCGCGTTGATGCGCGTATCAGGCATGACGCGACCCGAACATGATGATGGCCATGCCGAGCAGGCACACGCTGACGCCCACCCAGTCGGACAGGCTGGGCCGCACCGCCTCCACGGCCCAGAGCCAGAACAGTGCGACGCTGACATACACGCCGCCATAGGCTGCATAGACACGTCCGGCAGCCTGCGGATGCAGCGTCAGCAGCCAGGCAAACGCAGCCAGACTCAGTGCGGCCGGAATCAGAAGCCACGCCGAATGCCCTTGCCTGAGCCACAGGTACGGCAAGTAACAGCCGACAATTTCAGCGATGGCCGTGGCGGCAAACAAACCCAATGTCTTGAAAAACTCCACCCATTCCCTTTCAACCTGGCGATGCGGCAGGGGTCACCGGGGCCACGAATTCCGCGCCTGTATTGCCCTGGCCGCCCGCCGCAGTCCCACCCTGTGACTGCCATTTTATCCCCTGCCGCCGACATGACGGCACTGAGCAATCCCCGGGGGCTGCCTTCTGGCCGCAAGCGGCCTGTTTCGGCGTTCGGCGTGGTGAAAGCGCACAGCAGGCAAATTCGCTGCCACCAAGGATGACCGTCACTACGGGGGCGCATCGGTCTTGAATTCGCCGGCCACGGGTCTAGATTGAATACACAGCCACCGAGGCGGCTCAGGCGCTTATCCAGAATATTTTTCAGGAGTGAAAATCATGCCCAATCTCAGTCGATACGATCCCCTCAATCTTGCCCGCATCGATCCGTTCAGCGATATCGACGACATGCTCAAGGGCTTTTTCGTGCGCCCAGCGCTGTTCGAGGGCCAGCCGCAGATGCAGATCAAGCTGGACCTGAAGGAAAACGACAACGCATACACCGTGCATGCCGACATTCCGGGCGTGAAGAAGGAAGACATCCACGTCAGCATCGACGGCAACCAGATTTCGATCAGCGCCGAAACGAAGATGGAAAAGGACGTGAAGGAAGGCGAGAAGGTGCTGCGTTCAGAGCGCTACAGCGGCAAGGTGGCGCGCAGCTTCACCCTGTCGCATGAGGTTGACGAGTCCAACGCCCAGGCTCGGTACACCGACGGAGTGCTGGAACTGACCCTGCCGAAAAAAGTGGCCAACTCGGCCAAAGAACTGACGATCCAGTAACCCGGCCTATATCTGGCCTGCAAAGGGCGGCGTCCGCAGACGGGCGCCGCCCTTGTCGTCTGGGCGCAATGCGTCAGGGAGGGCCGTTATAACGGCAACCGCTGTCGTGCGTTTCCATCACCTCGATCTGAGACAGCCCCGGCAGCGCGGGCTTGAGCTGCTGCCACAGCCATACCGCCAGGTTTTCACTGGTGGGGTTTTCCAGCCCGGCGATGTCGTTCAGATTACGGTGATCGAGCGCACGGTGAATGGGCTGCCAAGCCCTCTCCAGCTCGGCGAAGTCGAGTACCCAGCCGAACGCCGGATCGACTTCGCCGCTGACGGTCAGTCCGACCTGGAACGAATGGCCGTGCAGGCGCGAGCAGGGATGCGCGTCGGGCAGCGCGGGCAGGCGCCGCGCGCATTGCAGGTGGAAGATGCGGAAGATGTCCATGCCGCATTCTCGCGCAAGTCGCGGTCGCTGACCATGCGGGACGCGGAACTTCAAGCCGGATCGGTAAACTGATGCGTGACCCGATATGAACAAACGGAGAACGCATGTCACTGAAGCATCCCCTGCCCCTTGCCGTCCTCGCGCTGCTGTCGCTCGGCGCGTGCTCCACCGAAAGCGGGCCTACGCTGACAGCCCCCGAAGCCTATGCGCAGGCGCAGGCCGGGCAGTTGACCCTGATCGACATCCGGCGACCCGACGAGTGGCGCCAGACCGGCATCGCCGAAGGCGCCCTGCGAATCAACATGGTGCACCCGCAGGGCGTATCGGGTTTCGTGCGCCAGGTCGCGGCAGAACTCGACGGCAAGCGCGACACCCCGATCGGGATCATCTGCCGTACCGGAAATCGCACCACGCACATGCAGAAGGCGTTGCAGGAAGCCGGTTTCACCCAGGTCTACAACATCAGGGAAGGCATGGTCGGCAGCAGCGCCGGGCCGGGCTGGATCGCGCGCGGTCTGCCCGTCGAGCCCTGCAAAACGTGCTAGTCGGCACCGCCGCAGCAACCGTCCATCTTGCCCGCCAGCTGGATCGGCGGACACGGCACGCTGCCGTAGGAACAGAACACGCAGCAATCTCCCGGCAGCGGCATCAACACGTCATGGCAGGCTTCGCATTCGTAATACCACTGGCAGGCATCGGTCGGCATGGTTTCGGTTTTGACGTGACCGCACAGCGGACAGGTCAGCGTCGATTCGAGCACGACGTCCGTCACTTGCCCGGCTCCTTCAGCGTCGACGGATAACCGGCATCGGCGGTGGCTTGCGTCAGGCTCGCCACGCCGGTCCTGGCGTCGTCGAAGGTCACGACGGCCTGACGCGCGGCGTAGTCGACCTCGGCGCGCGTGACGCCTTCGACCTGGGTCAAGGCCTTCTTCACGGTGATGGGACACGCCGCGCAGCTCATGCCCGGCACGGCGAGCGTAACCGTCTGCTGCGCCGCGAAAGACGGGCTGGCGACGGCAACGAGCAGAGCCGCCAGACAGAAAGGTTTTTTCATGGTCAATCTCCTTCAGTAGAACAAGAACGCGTACCAGGGAAAAGCCAGCAGAAGCAGCAAGGGAACCGCAACGCCCCAGAAAATGCGGCGCTGGCGCCGCAGCACGGCAGCATCGGCGCAGACCTGCCCGGGCACGCAGACAGCGGCGCGGCGATAGAGCCTGTGCCAGGCGAGCGCCAGCAGGCCGAGCGTGAGGGCGATGAATAACGGCCGCAGCGGTTCGAATTGGGTGAGCGTGGCCAGCCACGCGCCGCCGAGACCCAGGCTGACGAGCACCAGCGGCGCCACGCAACAGAGCGAGGCACCGATCGCGGCCAGCGCGCTGGCCCAGAGGGTGGGTTTCGTGTCCATCGGTGTTTCTAAATGTTGACGATGGACGTACGATAAGCGCCGTACCCAAGTACGGAGTCAAGATGGACCGCCATACCATTTCAGGCGTCGCGCAGGCAGCCGGCGTCAATGTCGAGACCATCCGCTTCTACCAGCGGCGCGGCCTGCTCGTCGAGCCTGCCAAGCCGCTCGGCGGCATCCGCCGTTACGGCGACGCCGAGGTGGCGCGGGTGCAGTTCATCAAGGCGGCGCAGCGCATCGGCTTTACGCTGGACGAGATTGCCCAGTTGCTGCGGCTGGACGACGGCACCCGGTGCGCGGAAGCGCGGGCGATTGCCGAACACAAGCTGGCCGATGTACGTCAGCGTTTATCCGATCTGCAGCGGATCGAAGCGGCGCTGGCGCAACTGGTCGACCGCTGCGCCAGCCGTCGGGGCCCGGTGAGCTGCCCGCTGATCGACGCGCTGCAGCCGGACGAACAACGCTAAAGACTCGTTGTTGCCGGAGGAGAGGGCGCCGCTCGCCCGGAATCCTGATCGCCGACAATTCAGGCCGCCAGTTCCTTCGCCAGCGCGTTGCGTCGCGACGTTTCGCTGCCGGTGAGCGCGAAGCCCTGCATGCGGCCACCGGCGTCGAGATGCAATGCACACACGCCGCCGTCGAAACAGTCGACCTTCCAGCTGCCGGCCGCGCCGATGCGGGGCGGCAGCACGGCCACCGGGTGCGCCGGCGTCTTCACCATCACCGGCATCGGCGCGTAGACCACCGGCGTGGGCGCGCCGGTCAGCGTGGCGGCGAGCGCGCGCGCCTGCACCATCAGCGGCTGCACGTAGGGCAGATTCAAGCCGTCGACCTCCGCGCAATCCCCCATCGCATAGACATGGGCTGCGCCGGTTTCGAGCAGGCCATTGGTCTGGATCCCGCGCCCGACCGGGATGCCGGCGGCCTGCGCAAGCTGGGTGCGCGGCTTGAGGCCGATCGCCGACAGCACGGCGTCCGCTTCCAGGGCCTTGCCGTTGTCGAGCGTGAGCTGGTAGCCGGCCGCAGTCGCATCGACGTTTTTTCCGGTGCGTCCGAAATGCCAGGTCACGCCCAGCGCGGCGAGGCTGTCTGCCAGGCGCCGGCCGGCTTCCATCGGCAGCAGGCGTTCCAGCGGCCATTCGCCCAGGTGCACCACGTCGACCGCATAGCCGGCATGCACCAGATCGTTGGCAAACTCGCAGCCGATCAGCCCGCCGCCGAGTACCGCAATACGCCGCTTGCCTTCGATGGCGCCGCGGAACGCCGCGTAGCCGGCGAGATCGTTCACCGCCATCACGCTGGCCGCGCCGTTGCCGGACAGGCCGTGCGCAAATGGGTCGGCGCCCAGCGCGAGCACCAGCGTGCCGTAGTCCAGCTCGCCGCGGTCGGTGCGGATGCGCTGGCCCTGCGTGTCGATCGCGGTGACGCGGGTATGCGTCAGCACGGTCGCATTCTGGTCCGCCGCCATTTTCTCCGCATTGGCGCTGGAGAGCGCCGCGGCCGTACGGCCGGTGGCCAGCGCGTTCGACAGGTTGGGCTTGGAATAAAACGCGCCATCGTCTGCGGTGACGAG
>JAKACL010000069.1 GCA_021821425.1 Pseudomonadota bacterium | reverse complement strand
CGCTACACCCTGACACTGGAGCCGCATAACCAGCGCTGGCTGTTCGCGCTCGAACTGCCTGCGGCGCTGCCGCCCGGCAGCCGCGCCAGCGCGGACATGCAGATCCTCGCCCAGTCGCCGGTGCAGCAGCGGGTGCGCTACAGCCTCGCGTCCCACACCCGCTATCGGCTGGGCGCCGAGCTTGCCGAAGACGAACGTCAACGCGCACTGCGCGTGCCGGCACAGGACAACCCGCGCACGCAGGCATTGGCCGAACGCTGGCGCAGCACGCAGGCAAACCCGAGCGCCATCGTCGACGAAGCGCTCGGTCTGTTCCGCAACCAGGCGTTCTTCTACACCCTCAATCCGCCGCTCTTGGGGCGGCAGGCGGTGGACGATTTTCTTTTCAATACGCGGCGCGGCTTCTGCGAGCATTACGCCGGCGCCTTCGTCTTCCTGATGCGCACGGCCGGCATTCCGGCGCGCGTGGTGACGGGCTACCAGGGCGGCGAAATGAATCCGCTCGGCGATTACCTGATCGTGCGCCAGTCCGACGCCCACGCCTGGGCCGAAGTCTGGCTGGCGGGACAGGGCTGGGTGCGCGTCGACCCGACCGCCGCCGTCTCGCCCGACCGGGTCGAGTCCGGCATTGCCGCCGCGCTGCCCGAGGCCGAGCTGCCGTTTGCGATGACGCAACTTGACATCGCCTGGCTGCAGCGCGCGCGCATGAGCTGGGACATGCTCAACAACAACTGGAATCAATGGGTGCTGGGCTACGGGCAGGAACGGCAGCGCAGCTTCCTGTCGCGTTTTCACGCATCGCTCGCCGCGTGGCAGGGGATGGCGATCGCGATGGTGACGAGCCTAGCGGTGCTGGTGCTGGGGATCGCGCTGTGGATGCTGTGGCACGCGCCGCGCCGCGGCAGCGATCCGGTGCAGGTCGCCTACCGGACGTTCTGCGCGCGGCTGGCGCGGCGCGGCATTGCACGCGCGCCGCACGAGGGGCCAGCCGATTTCGCGCTGCGCGCCGCGCAGCTGCGCCCCGACCTCGCCGCGGAAATCGGGCACATCACGCAGCGCTACATCGGACTGCGTTATGGTCGCCTGCGCGACGCCGTGCATACGCTGCAGCAGGCCGTGCGGCGTTTCCGGCCTTAGCCGAAGATGCCCTTGAAGAACAGGCGGATGCTGTCCCACACGCGGCGGAAGAAGCCGCCCTCCTCGATGGTTTCCATCGCGACCACGTCGGCCTGGTTCAGCACCTTTTCGCCCTGCAGCACTTCGATCTTGCCGATGACCTGACCCTGCTTCACCGGGGCGATCAGCTTCGGCTCCAGCACCATCCGCGTGCTCAAGGTGTCGGCGGTGCCGCGGGCTACGGTCACGGCAAGGTCGGTGCTGACGCCGGCCTTGACCACGCGCGCGGCGCCCTTCCACAGCGGCGCCTGGGTCACCACTTCGCCCTGTTCATGGAAGGTCTTGTTCTCGAAGAAGCGGAAGCCATAGCCCAGTAGCGTCGCGGTTTCGGTGGCGCGCGCAGCTTCGCTTTCGGTGCCGAAGACGGCGGCGACCAGACGCATGCCGTCACGCTTGGCCGATGCCACCAGGCAGTAGCCGGCTTCCTCGGTGTGGCCGGTCTTCAGTCCGTCGACGCTGGGGTCTCGCCACAACAGCAGGTTGCGGTTGGGCTGCTTGATGCCGCTCCAGACGAATTCCTTTTCGGCATACATCGCGTAGTGATCGGGGTCCTCGATCACGATGGCCCGCGCCAGCTTGGCCATGTCGAGCGCGCTCGAATAGTGGCCCTCGGCCGGCCAGCCGGTGGCGTTGACGAACTGGGTGTCGGCCAGGCCCAGCCGCTTCGCTTCCTGGTTCATCATCGCGGCGAAGGTCTCCTCGCTGCCGGCGAGATGCTCGGCCAGCGCAATGCTGGCATCGTTGCCCGACTGCACGATGATGCCGCGCAGCAGGTCTTTCACCGCGACCTGATCGCCGACGTGGACAAACATCTTGGAGCCGCCCATGCGCCAGGCTTTTTCGCTGATGGTGACCGGATCGCTCTCCTTGACCTTGCCGCGCTGGAGCTCGAGCGCGGCAACGTGGGCGGTCATCAGTTTGGTGAGGCTGGCGGGAGGCAGGCGCGTCGCGCCCTGATGGTCGGCCAGGATGGTGCCACTGGCGACATCCATCAGCACCCAGGATTTTGCGGCCAGATGCGGCGGCGGGGGAATGGCACTCCAGGCGGCCGGCGCCATCACCAAGCCGGAAATCAATACGAGTCGCTGCAGAAAAGACGGAAAGGTCATGGGTTTGTCTATGAATTGGCTAACAGAACAGGGTTTGAAACAGACCGACACGCACAGTCGTGCGCAAGTTCAGAATCATACCCCCGAACGCCGCACGATAGCCGGCAGGAATCGGCCTGTTAAACTCGCGCCATGTTGACGACCGCCCCCGCTCGCCATGGCCGCGCCTGAAACCCACCGCCTGACCCGCCAGATCGTGATCGCGATGGTCGCCGGCATCGTGCTGGGCGTTGCAATCAATCTGCTGGGGGCGACGCCGTGGATCCAGACGTTCGTGGTGGACGGCATCCTGCATGTGGTCGGCTCGGTGTTCGTGGCGGCGCTGAAAATGATGGTGGTGCCGCTGGTGCTGGTGTCGCTGGTGGTGGGCGTCACTGCCCTGTCCGACCTGCGCGTCCTGGGCCGCATCGGCGCCAAGGCACTGGGGCTGTATCTCGCGACGACCGCGATCGCGGTGACGATCGCGCTGACACTGGCCGGTGTGGTCGGCCCCGGCGAGGGTTTCGATGCCGGCGCGACGGGCGCCAGTTTTTCCGGCAGGCACGCGCCGCCGTTGACCCAGATGCTGATCGACATGGTGCCGACCAATCCGGTGGCGGCGATGGCCGAGGGCAACATGCTGCAGATCATCGTGTTCGCGCTGCTGCTCGGCGTCGCGATCACCATGTCGGGTGCACGCGGCACGCACGTGCTCAACCTGTTCACCGACCTCGATGCGGTCATCATGCACATGGTCGAATGGATCATGCGGCTGGCGCCCTACGGCGTGTTCGCGCTGATTACCCGCACCTTCGCCACCCAGGGGCTGGACCTGCTGCTGCCATTGGCGGCCTATTTCCTCACGCTGACCGCCGCGCTGGCGATCCAGATGTTCGGCATTTATCCGCTTCTGTTGCGCACGCTGGCCGGGCTCAACCCGCTGACCTTCCTGAAAAAGATGCGCGACCCGGCGGCGTTCGCATTTTCCACCGCGAGCTCAGGCGCCACCATTCCGGTGACGCTGCACACGGTGGAAAAGAAGATGGGCGTTCACAACAGCATCGCCTCGTTCAGCGTGCCGCTGGGCGCCACCATCAACATGGACGGCACCGCGATGATGCAGGGCGTGGCGACGGTGTTCATCGCCAATGTCTACGGCATCGATCTCTCGCTCACTGATTATCTACTGGTGGTGCTCACCGCCACGCTCGCCTCGGTCGGCACCGCAGCGATTCCGGCAGTGGGCCTCGTCACGCTGACCATGGTGCTGAGCCAGGTCGGCCTGCCGGTAGAGGGCATTGCGCTCATCATCGGCGTCGACCGCCTGCTCGACATGATGCGCACCGTGGTCAACGTCACCGGCGACTGCGCGGTGAGCTGCGTCGTCGCCAAAAGCGAAAATGCGCTCGATCTGGATGTGTTCAACGACCCGGACGCGGGCTCGGTCGAGGACGCCACCCGCCATTCACCCCCTTCCCCAACGACCGCCTGACTCATGCTCTATCGGCTGATCCGCCCCGCCCTGTTTTCGCTCGATCCCGAGGACGCGCATCGCTTCACCCTCGCCAGCCTCGACATCGCGCACCGAACTGGTTTGCTGAGCCTGCTGCCGCGCGCGTCCGGCACGCCGGTGCAGGCGATGGGCATCGACTTCCCCAACGCCGTCGGCCTCGCGGCCGGTCTCGACAAGGACGGCGCGCACATCCACGCGCTGGCGGCGCTGGGATTCGGCTTCATCGAGATCGGCACGGTCACGCCGCGCCCGCAGTCCGGCAACCCGCAGCCGCGGATGTTTCGCCTGCCTGCTGCCGAGGCGATCATCAACCGTATGGGCTTCAACAACCTCGGCGTCGACAACCTGGTAAGGAATGTTGTCGCCAGCGGATTCACGGGCGTGCTCGGCATCAACATCGGCAAGAACAAGGACACGCCGAACGAGCAGGCGGTCGACGATTACCTGGCCTGCCTCGACAAGGTGTATGCGCACGCCCGCTATGTGACGGTGAACATTTCCTCGCCCAATACGGCGAACCTGCGCGAACTGCAGAAGGACGAGGCGCTCGATGCGCTGCTTTCGGCGATCAAGCACCGGCAGTCCGACCTCGCGCAGCAGCATGGAAAATACGTGCCGCTTGCGTTGAAAATCGCACCCGACCTCGACGACGCGCAGATCGCCGCGATCGCCGCGCTCTTGATGATGCATCGCATCGACGCGGTGATCGCCACCAACACCACGCTCGCGCGCGACGCGGTCGCCGGCCTGCCGAACGCCGACGAGGCCGGCGGCCTGTCCGGCGCGCCGGTGCGCGCGTCATCGACCCGCGTGATTCGCGAACTGGCGCGCCACCTTCAGAACGAAGTGCCGATCATCGGCGTCGGCGGCATCCTCTCGGGCGCCGACGGCGCGGAGAAAATCGCCGCCGGCGCCACGCTGGTGCAGCTCTATACCGGCCTGATCTATCGCGGCCCGGAACTGGTGAAGGAATGCGTGGAGCGCCTGGCTTGATCTGCGGGTGGCGGCTGCTTGCCGTCCTGCTCGCCCTGCTGGCGCCGGCGAGTGTCCAGGCCGCGTCGCCCAGGCATGCAATCGTCACCCACTTTCCCCAGCCCGCGCTGACGCCGGCGCAACTCGGCGTCATCGTCAACGATGATGATCCCGACAGCATCGAAATCGCACGCTATTACCGCGAGAAACGCGGCATCCCGGCTGCCAATCTGATTCACGTTCGCTTCCGGCCGGGCCGCAGCATGCTCAGCCGCGCGGAATTCGCCGCGCTGAAGCAGCAGGTCGATCGCGCCACCCCGGCACAGGTCCAGGCGTATGCGCTGACCTGGTCACAGCCGTACCGGGTGGACTGCATGTCGATCACCGCGGCCTTCGCCTTCGGCTTCGACGCGGCCTACTGCGCCAGCGATTGCCGGCCGACGCAGCCGAGCCCCTATTTCAACAGCCCGGCAACCCATCCCCACACAGCACACGCCCTCCGCCCGACGATGAGCCTGGCCGCCGCCAGCGTGGCCGAAGCGAAACTGCTGATCGATCGCGGCGTGGCCGCCGACGGCAGCAATCCGGCGGGCACGGCCTATCTAGTCAGCACGACCGACAAGGCGCGCAATGTGCGCGCCGCCGGCTACCCCACCCTGCGCGCGCATATGCAGCACATCCTGCCGGTCAAGATCGTCGAAGCCAATGCGCTCGAAAACAAATCCGACGTGATGTTCTATTTCACCGGCAGCACGCAGGTGCCGGGACTCGACCGCAACACCTTCCTGCCCGGCGCGATCGGCGACCACCTGACCTCGGCCGGCGGCGTATTGTTCGGCGGCAGCCAGATGAGCAGCCTCGCCTGGCTGCAGGCCGGCGCCACCGGCAGCTACGGCGCCGTGGTCGAGCCGTGCAACTTCCCCGGCAAGTTTCCGGTGCCCGGCCTCGTCATGACCCATTACCTGCAAGGCGAAACCCTGATCGAGGCCTACTGGAAGAGCGTGCTGATGCCAGGCCAGGGGCTGTTCATCGGCGAGCCGCTGGCGCGGCCGTTTGCCGGCATTCGCCATCAGGTCAAATATGACAGCCTGACGATCTCGGCGCGCCTGCTGCCGCCCGGCCTGTACGAGATGCGGACATCGGCATCGATGATCGGCCCCTTCCGCAGTATTGGCCGCCTGCCTGTTCCGCCAGGCACGCGCGACATCCGCCTGGGCCGCGTGCCGCCGGCATACTATCGCTTCGAGCGTATGGCCGAGCCGATACCGGCCCATTAAGCACACCGCTCACGTATGCCTGATTGAAACGGACCAGATGTAAGAGCACGGCCATGGCAGCTGCAGCCGCGGATGATTTTTCCGATGCCTGCGTTGGCCTGACGCAACGGCTTCAGGGACACGCATGGCCAGGAAGACGTCAATTTTCCAATTATTGGCACGATCGTGCTAGATTCTGGCTATGTCGATCGCAAGCGCCCTATTCTCTGACAGCCAGGCCCAGGTCCTGCGCTGGCTCTTCGGCCAGCCCGAACGCAGCTACTATTTGAGCGAGCTCCGTCGGCTGACGGGACTCGGCAGCGCTTCATTGCAGAGGGAACTGAACCGGCTCGCCAAGGCAGGGCTGGTTCATAGTGAGCGGATCGGCAACCTGCGTCATTTCCAGGCCAACCCGCAAAGCCCGGTATTCAACGAACTCGTCGTCCTGGTTCGCAAGACTCTGGGCATCGAACCCATGCTGCGCGAAGCGCTGCAGCCGCTGGTAACCCGCATCGAATTCGCCTTCGTCTATGGTTCCGTGGCCAGACAAACCGACACCGCGCAAAGCGACGTCGACCTCATGCTCGTGGGCAAGCAGCTGCGGCTGGCCGACGTGCTCGAATTGCTCGTGCCGCTGGAAACCGGGCTCGGCCGCAAGATCAATCCCACCTGCTACACTCCCACCGAATTCGAGCGCCGGCGCGCGGAGCCGGATTCTTTCGTCAACCGCGTGCTCGCGCAACCCATCCTGCCATTGATAGGGAATGTCCTTGAGTCTGGCCGCGCTGGATAACCTGGTACGCATCGGACAAATCAAAACCCGAGCCGCGCAACGAAGCGGAGGTCCGGCGCATGCTGGCGATGGCGCGCACGCCGCGGCCCTGGCCGCACTGCGCTGGCACGGCTACCGCAGTGAAAACCGATACACCGTTTTCCAGTGCCTTGAGCACACGCTGGCCTGGCCGGCCGCGCGCTGGCGTGTTCTTGACGCTGCGCACCGCAAGCGCAACCTCGCCGAATACGAAGGCTTCCTCGAAGTGGAGGCATCGGACATCGCCGAGTTGTGCGGCGTTGTATCCGATCTGATCGACGACGTTGCCCGGGTGACACACGCATTAACGTCGATGCCTGAACCAAAGCGATAACACATGCCGCCCCTACCGAACGCCTTGACATCGTCGTCCGCTTCCGTGAACACCATGCCGACTTCAAGCGAGGCGCCCATAACGAAATCCGCATCGTCGAGGCGGAGCATGCACCCGGATGAGCCGGTGAACTCGCAACAACTTCAAATGATCCATCGCACCAGACGGCCCGTTTGACGCAAACCGAAAGGGACGCATCGTCATGCATATCGGCATTCCCAGGGAAATCAAGAACCACGAATACCGGGTGGCCCTCACCCCGGAAGGCGCACGCGTATTGACCGACGCCGGTCACCGCGTCAGCGTCGAAACCGGCGCTGGCGCGGAAGCGGGGTTTTCCGATACGGCCTACCGCGTTGCCGGCGCGACGGTGGCGGCCACGGCGGCCGAGGTCTGGGCCGCCGATCTGGTGGTGAAGGTGAAAGAGCCGCAGCCGGAGGAAGTCGCCTGGCTGTGCGACGGCCAGCTGCTGTTCTGCTACCTGCACCTGGCGGCCGCACCCGAGCTGGCACGGGCGCTGATGGCGCGCGGCGTGACCGCGATTGCCTACGAAACCGTGAGCGGCCCCGGCGGCGGCCTGCCGCTGTTGCAGCCGATGTCGGACATTGCCGGGCGGCTGGCGCCGCAGATGGGCGCACTCGGCCTGCACAAATCGCACGGCGGCAACGGCAAGCTGATCGGCGGCATGCCCGGCGTGCCGCCGGCGCATGTGCTGGTCATCGGCGCCGGCGTAGTAGGCATGGGCGCGGCGCGCATGGCGGTCGGGCTCGGCGCGCGCGTGACGCTGATCGACCGCATGCGCGATGCGATCGCGCGCGCCGAAGCGCAGTTCGGCGCGCGGGTGGAAACCCGTTTTTCCTCGCCGGAAGCGATCACCGATAGGCTTGCGGACGCCGACATCGTGATCGGCGCGGCGCAGATTCCGGGCCGCCACGCGCCCCGCCTGATCAGCCGCACCGCGCTGCAGCGGATGCCGGCCGGGTCGGTGCTGGTCGATGTCGCGATCGACCAGGGCGGCATCGCCGAGACGTCGCGACCCACCACCCACAGCGATCCCTTCTTCGTCGCCGAGGGCATCGTCCACTACTGCGTCACCAACATGCCAGGCGCGGTGGCGCACACCGCCACCCAGGCGCTGACCCACGCCACGCTGCCGCATGTGCTTGCGCTAGCGCAGCGCGGGCTGGGCGCGCTGGAGTCGGATGCGGGACTGAAGGCCGGCCTGCACGTGCATGCCGGCGCCATCACCCATCCCGGGCTGGCGCAGGATCTGGGATTGGGCTGATTCAGGCCGCCGGCGCGGCGGCGGGCACTTCCAGCCATTCGTGGCTATGCACGCTCAGGTCGGGTGCGAAGCGATAGACCAGCGGCACGCCGGACGGGATTTCCACCTGTTCCATCGCCTCAGCCGACAGGCCATCCAGATGCATCACCAATCCGCGCAGGGTGTTGCCGTGGCTGATCACCAGGAGTCGCCGGCCGGCCTGGAGCCGCGGCACCAGCACCGCATGCCAGTACGGCAGCATGCGCTGCTGGCAGTCGCGCAGGCTTTCGCTGGCCGGCAGGTCCGCAGGCGCGAGGTCCGCATACAGGGGATCGAAGCGCGGATGACGCGGATCGTTCCAGTCCAGCGGCGGTGGCGGCTCGGTGTAGCCGCGCCACCAGCGGCGCGAGGCGGCTTCGCCCCAGGTTGCAAAGATCTCGCGCTTGTTCAGGCCCTGCAGCGCGCCGTAGTGGCGTTCGTTCAGCCGCCAGTGGGTGAACAGCGGCACCGCGGGCGTGCCCATGGCCGCCCGCAGCGCGTCGGCCGTCTGACGCGTGCGCTGAAGCACGGATCCGTGCACTTCGTCGAAACCATAGCCCGCCTGCGCCAGCCGCCGTCCCGCCGCGGCCGCCTCGGCGAGGCCGACTGCGGTCAGCGGAATATCGGTCCAGCCAGTGAAGCGATCGGACAGATTCCATTCGCTGTGGCCATGGCGCAGCAGCACGATGTGATCCGCGGCGCTCATTCGGGCGGCTCGGTCAGAACTTCATTCAGGTGGTGTCGATCGGCCCAGGATTCGAGATGCCACCCCTGGCCGTCGATCTGGAACCAGTTGAGCCCGCAGTTGGGAATCTTGAAATCGCGCGGCGCGCTGAGGGACCTGCCGGTGGCGCGGCGATACACGACGTCGAGCACGCCGCTGTGGCCGATCACCGCAAGGGTCTGTCCGCTGTGATGGCGGACCAGCCACTCGATGCCTGCGGTCACGCGTTCGGCGAAGACATGCAGCGATTCCCCGGTCTCGAAATCATAGTCTGGGTCGCGCGCCAGATAGCGCGCATGCGCGGCTGGATCGCGCGCCGCGCCTTCGTCCGCGGTCAGCCCCTGGAAGATGCCGAAATGCCGTTCGCGCAGCTGCGGCAGCAGCTTGACCGCATGGTCTTCGCGCTGCGCCAGCATCTGCGCCGTCTCGCTCGCCCGCAGCAGATCGCTGCTATAGATCGCATGGAAGCGGTGGTGCGCGGCATTGAAAGCCATCGCCAGCGCCTGCGCGCGGCCGGTGGCATTCAGCGGCACGTCGGTATGGCCCTGGATGCGCCCTGCGGCATTCCAGTCGGTTTCGCCGTGGCGAATGATGCAGAGCCGGGTTGCGAGCGGTTTGGGTGTGTGGGGCATATCTATTGTTGTGGTACCGATCTATACCAAATCCAAATCTGACATAAAAACAGGGATGGCGCCCGTTGCGCCCGCAATACAACATCGCGCATGCATCGCCCCCACAAGGTGGGTGCGACAACTTGACACACTCAAATATAAATAGATATATTTATCCTTATATTTGAAAGCCGACTGCCGGCGCACGCAAAAATCAGTCATCAAACACGGGAGACGTGCATGGAAGCGACAACCTACAACTACAAGGTCGTCCGCCAGTTCGCCATCATGACGGTGGTGTGGGGGATCGTCGGCATGCTGGTCGGGGTGATCCTGGCCGCGCAGCTGATCTGGCCGGACCTGACCTTCGGGATCGAATGGCTGTCCTACGGCCGGCTGCGACCCCTGCATACCAACGCGGTGATCTTCGCCTTCGGCGGATCTGCGATGTTCGCAGTCTCCTATTACATCGTGCAGCGCACCTGCCAGGTGCGGCTGTGGGCCGAGAAACTGGCGGCCTTCACCTTCTGGGGCTGGACGCTGGTGATCGTGCTGGCCGCGATCACGCTGCCGCTGGGCATGACCAGCTCCAAGGAATACGCCGAGCTGGAATGGCCGATCGATATCCTGATCACCGTGGTGTGGGTGGCCTACGCGCTGGTGTTCTTCGGCACCATCGTCAAGCGCAAGACCAAACACATTTATGTCTCCAACTGGTTTTTTGGCGCCTACATCCTGGTGATCGCACTGCTGCACATCGTCAACAGCGCCGAGCTGCCGGTGACGCTGACCAAGTCCTACTCCGCCTACGCCGGCGTGCAGGACGCGATGGTGCAGTGGTGGTACGGCCACAACGCGGTGGGCTTCTTCCTCACCACTGCCTTCCTCGGCATGATGTATTACTTCATCCCCAAGCAGGCCGGCCGCCCGATCTATTCGTATCGACTTTCCGTTGTCCACTTCTGGTCGCTCAACTTCATCTACATGTGGGCCGGCCCGCACCATTTGCAGTACACCGCGCTGCCGGACTGGGCGCAATCGCTCGGCATGGTGTTTTCGCTGATGCTGCTGGCGCCGTCCTGGGGCGGCATGATGAACGGCATCATGACGCTGTCGGGCGCGTGGCATAAGCTGCGCACCGATCCGATCCTCAAGTTCATGGTGACCGCGCTGTCGTTCTACGGCATGTCGACGTTCGAGGGGCCGATGATGTCGATCAAGACGGTCAACGCGCTGTCGCACTACACCGAATGGACCGTCGGCCACGTGCACTCGGGCGCGCTGGGCTGGGTGGCAATGATCACCATCGGTTCGATGTACTACCTGATTCCACGCCTGTTCGGCCGCGAATCGATGTTCAGCACCAAGCTGATCGAATGGCATTTCTGGCTCTCCACCATCGGCGTGGTGCTGTATATCGCCTCGATGTGGATCGCCGGCGTGGCGCAGGGCCTGATGTGGCGCGCGGCCAATGCCGATGGCACGCTGACCTACAGCTTTGCGCAGGTGCTCGACACCATGTATCCGTTCTACGGCATCCGGCTGCTGGGCGGCGCGCTGTTCTTCAGCGGCATGCTGATCATGGCGTACAACGTCTGGCAGACCACCCGCCAGGGACGCGTGGTGAATGATGCCGCGATCCCGCAAGCCGTTCACGCCTGAGGAGACCGA
>JAKACL010000068.1 GCA_021821425.1 Pseudomonadota bacterium | reverse complement strand
AGCACCGCATCCTGTTCCTTCATCAGGCGCTTGATGCGCGTCTTCAGTTCGGCGCGTTCGTCGTCGGCCAGCACTTCTTCCACCATCGGGGGCGGCTGGATCACGGGACGGACCGGAATGGGAAAAACGAGATTCATCGAGCGTTCGGCACAGGGTGTAAAGCGTTCAAGTATAGCGCCGCGCAGTCGCGGTTTTCACGCGGCGTCGTACGGGTTTTTGTGGAGCACAGCGTGGCTTATGCCTTATCCTTGCGCCCCATGCAGCAGCTCCTACTCGATGTCCGCCCGCCGGCCCGGCCCGAACTCGCCCGTTTTGTGGCCGGGCGCAATGTCGAGCTGATGGCGCAGCTGCAGGCCATGCTCGACGGCAGCGCGGCCGAGCGCATGGTCTACGTATGGGGCGCGCCGGGCAGCGGCAAGCGTTATTTGCTGACGGCCTGGGCCCACGCCTGCGAAGCGCGCGGCATGACGGTCGATTTCAGCGGTCAACAGGCGGCGCAGGCGGTGATTGCGGTTCAGGTGGAACGATGGAACACGCAACAGCAGCACGCCGGTTTTGCCGCGTTCAACCGGGTGCGCGAGGCGGGCGGACTGTGGCTGGCGGCGGGCAGCGTGGCGCCGGCCGAGCTGCCGCTGATGCCGGAGCTCAGGACCCGGCTGGGCTGGGGCCTGGTGTTCCAGTTGCAGGCGCTGGACGACGCCGAGAAGCGTGCCGCCTTGAGCCAGCACGCCGACACCCTGGGTTTCCGGCTGGATCCCCAGGTGGCGGACTATCTGCTGAACCACACCGCGCGCGACATGCAGAACCTGCTGCGGGTGCTGGAGGCGCTGGACCGATTCAGCCTGGAAACGCAACGTCCGATCACGCTGCCGCTGCTGCGGCAGTTGCTCAGCGTTAAGCGGCCCTGATCAGGCCTGCCCGGCGCCCTGCTGCGTCTGCTGATCGGCGATGTCCTTGTGGACCTGCGCCATGTCCAGCCCCATGACCTGTTCGATCAGCGCGTCCAGCGCATTGGCGGGCAGCGAGCCGGCTTCCGAGTAGAGGATGACCTGTTCGCGGAACACCATCAGCGTGGGAATCGAGCGGATCTGGAAGTAGCCGGCCAGATCCTGCTCGACTTCGGTATTGACCTTGGCGAACACGATGTTGGCGTGCTTCTCGGCGGCGGCCTCGAAAATCGGCGCAAAACCGCGGCAGGGGCCGCACCAGGGCGCCCAGAAGTCGACGACGACGACATCGTTGCCGTTGATGGTGGATTCGAAATTGTCCTGGGTGAGTTCGATGACGGCCATACGGGTTCCTGCGTAAAAGTGGAATGGCCTGGAAGGCCGGAACGGAAAAATGACGAAATAAAAAGGCGCGAGGACGAATCCATCGCGCCTACATGCCACCCTATCACGGATGGCGGACCTCCGACAAACCGGAGGCTTCTTATAGGGTCGTTCAGCGAGGCTGCCCGCGACCCCGGGTCCAGTCGAAGCCGACTGGCCTGGAAACTATTTGGCGAACGCCTGATGAAACAGGCCGCGCTTTTTCTGTTCGACCGGCTGCGGACTGCGCACCACGTTCTGGCTGTGCTTCAGGTTGCTGCGCACTTCGGCCCGGTTGACCGCCATGATCAACTCGGTTGCCAGAACCCGGGCCTGATGCGGCGTCAGGGTCAGGCGGCAGTCGTGGGCGACCAGCGACAGCTCGACGCGGTCGCGTCCCTGGCTGTCTTCCTTCAGGCTGATGTCCAGGGTGTTGCCGGGTTCAAGTTCAATCATTTCGGTCTCTCCTTGCGTTGTCTTTGCAAGGATATGAGCAGGGTTCATGCCAGTCTCCCGGGGTGCCGCATGGCGTGGAAAACCGCATTAAATCAGGCGGGTTTGACGGCTTGATGAACCTGTGGCGGCGCTGTCCTGACGAAGCTTCGTCAGGACAGCGGACGAACTCGTCAATTGAGGACGGGTTCGGTCTCCGGCGGGACGGGGTTGGCAGTCTCTGCACGCTCGCGCGTCAGCAGGGTATAGGCCACCGGAATGACGAACAGCGTCAGCAGCGTGCCCAGCAGCAGACCGCCGACGATGACCCAGCCGATCGGCGAGCGCGACTCCGCGCCGGCGCCGGTCGCCACCGCCAGCGGCACTGCGCCCAGCACCATCGCCGCGGTGGTCATTAGAATCGGCCGCAGGCGCAGGCTGGACGCCTCGATCACCGCCTCGACCTTGCGCCTGCCGCGCGCGCGCAGCTGGTTGGCGAACTCGACGATCAAAATGCCGTGCTTGGTGATCAGGCCGACCAGCATCACCAGGCCGATCTGGCTGTAGACGTTGAGGGTGCCGCCGCTGAGCTTCAGCGCCAGGAGCGCGCCGGTGGCGGCGAGCGGCACCGTCAGCATGATGATGAAGGGCGAGACGAAGCTCTCGAACTGCGCCGCCAGCACCAGATAGATGATGGCCAGCGCCAGCGCGAAGGTGATCAGCAGCGTTTGCCCCGATTCGCGGAATTCGCGCGACTGGCCGTCCAGCGTGGTGCGGGCGCTGGGCGGCAGGGTGTCGGCCGCGGCCTGGTCCATGAAGGCGAGCGCTTCGCCGAGGGTGTAGCCGGGTGCGATGTTGGCCGAAATGATCGCAGCGCGCTGGCGGTTGAAGTGGTTGAGTTCCTTGGGCGCCACGGTCTCGGTCAGCGCGACCAGGTTGGACAGCGGCGTGAGCCCGCCGTCGCGGCCGCGCACATAGAGCGCGGTCAGGTCCTGCGGGACGGCGCGGGCGGCGGGGTCGAGCTGGACGATGACGTCGTATTGCTCGCTGTCGCGCTTGAAGCGGGTGACTTCGCGGCCGCCGAGCAGGGTTTCCAGCGTGCGGCCGACGGTGTCGATGCCGACCCCCATCTGGGCGGCCTTGTCGCGGTTGATCTCGACCTTGAGCTGGGGCTTGGTCAGCTTGAGGTCGGTGTCGGGGTTGGACAGCCCGGGGTATTCGCGCACCTTGGCCATCAACGCTTCGACCGCCGTGTTCAGCGCGTCGTAGCTGGGCGCCTGCACCACGAACTGCAGTGGCGGATTGCGAAAGCTCTGGCCCAGCGAAGGCGGGTTGATCGGGAAGGCGAGCACGCCGGGCATGCCCATGAACATCTGCGGGCCGAGGCTGGCGGTGATGTCCATCTGGCTGCGGGTACGCTCCTCCCATGGGTCGAGCATCACGAACGACAGCGCGGTGTTGACCGGGTTGGGGCGCTCGAGGCCGGGGGCGACGACGACGAAGGCGGTGCGGACTTCCGGCACGTTCCGGTAGATGCCCTCAAGCTGGCGCGCGTACTGGTCGGTGTATTGCAGCGTGGCGCCTTCGGGCGCGAGCATGAAGCCGATGAAAAAGCCGCGATCCTCGGTCGGGGCGAGTTCAGACTTCAGCGATTTCAGCAGTCCGAACGCGGCCGCGGCAACCAGCACGAACACCAGCACCATGATCAGCGGATGCTTCAGCACGCGGGTCACGCCACGCGTGTAGGCGCTGTTCAAGCCGGTCAGCACGCGCTCGCCAAAATTGAAGAACGCGCCGTGGCGGGTTTCGTGGCGCAGCATCCTGCTCGCCATCATCGGCGTCAGGGTCAGCGCGACAAAGCCCGAGACCAGTACGGCGGCGGCCACCGTCATCGCAAATTCGGTGAACAGCTTGCCGGTGTTGCCCTCGGCAAAGGCCAGCGGCGCGAACACCGCGACCAGCGTCAGCGTCATCGCCATCACCGCAAAGCCGATCTCCCTGGCGCCCTTGACCGCCGCCTCGACCGGCGGCATGCCTTCCTCGATGTGGCGGTAGATGTTTTCCAGCATGACGATGGCGTCGTCGACCACCAGGCCGATCGCCAGCACCAGCCCCAGCAGGGTCAGCACGTTGATGGTGAAGCCCATCGCATAGAGAAAGATGAAGGCGCCGATCAGCGACACCGGGATGGTGACGAAGGGAATCAGCGTGGCGCGCCAGTTGCGCAGGAACAGGAAGATCACCGCGACCACCAGCACCATCGCCTCGATCATGGTCGTGTAGACGGCGTCGATCGATTTTTCGATGAAAATCGAGCTGTCGAAACCGACCTTGAGCTGCATGCCTTCCGGCAATGCCGCCTCGATGCGCGGCAGTTCGGCCTTGACCGCCTGCGCCACCGCCAGCGTGTTGGCGGTGGACTGCTTGACGATGCCCAGCCCCACCGCGGCGCGGCCGTTGACGCGCACGATATTGCGTTCGTCCTCGGCGCCGATTTCGGCGCGCCCGAGGTCGCCCAGGCGCACCAGCGCGCCGCCGCTGTCGCGGATGATCACGCGCTCGAATTCCTCCGGCGTCTTGAGGTCGGTTTCGGCCTGCACGGTGAATTCGCGCATCGGGCCTTCGATCCGGCCCGAGGGCAGTTCGGTGTTCTGGCTCCTGAGCGCGGTTTCCACGTCCTGCACCGTCACGCCCAGCGCGGCCATGCGGCTGGGGTCGAGCCACACGCGCATGGCATAGCGGCGCTGCCCGCCGACGATCACCGATGCGACGCCCGGCAGGGTTTTCAGCTGATCGGCCACCACGCGGTCGGCGTAATCGGTGATTTCCAGCGGCGACTGGCGGTCGCTGGAAAATGCCAGCCAGATGATGGCCTGCGCATCGGCTTCGATCTTGGCGACCACCGGGTCTTCCGCCTCGCCCGGTAGCAGGCCGCGCACCCGCGCCACGCGGTCGCGCGTGTCGTTGGCGGCGGCTTCGGGATCGCGCGACTGCACGAACTCCACCGTGATCTGGCTGACCGCTTCGCGGCTGACGGACTTGATGGTGCGGATGCCCTCGATGCCCGACAGCGAATCCTCCAGCGGCTTGGTGATCTGGCTTTCCATCACCGCCGCGGAAGCGCCTGGATAGACCGTACGCACCGACACCACCGGCGCGTCGATGTTGGGGTATTCGCGCACCGGCAGGCGGTCGAAGGCGATCAGGCCGATCAGGATGATCATCAGGCTCATTACGGTGGCCAGTACCGGGCGGCGGATCGAAAGGTCGGACAGGATCATGGCTTATCCAGGGTAAAGCGTTGAGCGCGGGGCGAAGGCGATGGGAGACGGGCGGGCTCAGCGTGCCGGCGGTTTGCCCGACTGCTTCTTCATCATTTGCGTCGCCTGCTCGAGCGTGACGACGGGCACGCCCGGGCGCAGCTTGATCTGGCCGTCGAGAATGACGGTGTCGCCTTCGGCCACGCCGGACACGACCTCGACGCGGCCTGGCTCGCGCTTGCCCAGCGTGACCTTGCGCAGTTCGGCCTTGCCGTCGACCGCGAGGAACACATAGCTCCCGTCCGCACGCGGCACGATGACCTGTTCGGGCAGCAGGATGGCGCGGGTCCTGCCGCCGAGGTCGGCGGTGGCGCGGGCGAACATGCCGGGTTTGAGCTGGCCTTTGGGGTTGGCGATGCGCGCGCGCACCCGCACGTTGCGGCTGACCGGGTCGACCACCGGATCGATGGCGTGCACGGTGCCGCTGAAGCGTTGCCCCGGCAACGCGTCTACGGTCAGCGAGATCCGCTGGCCGATGCGCACCCGTGGCAGCGCCGTTTCGGGGACCGGCACCTCCAGTTTCAGGGTGCCGAGCGCGTCCAGCCGCACCAGGTCGTCGCCCTTGCCGACATAGGCGCCGGGGCTGACCTGGCGCAGACCGACCACGCCGGCAAACGGCGCGCGGATCACGGTCTTGCCGAGTGCCACCTGTTCCTGGCGCAGACGTGCGCGCAGGATGTCGAGATTGGCGCGCGCCTCGTCGAGCGCCTGGCGCGAAATGAAGTTCTGCGCGACCAGTTCCTCGCTGCGGCTGTAGCGGCTTTGCGCCAGCTTCAGATCGGCCTCGGCGGCGGCCACGCGGGCGCGCTGCTCGGCGGCGTCGAGCATCACCAGTATCGCGCCCTTCTTCACCGGCTGGCCTTCCTTGAAGCGCAGCCTTTCGATGCGGCCGTCGATTTCGGGCCGCAGCACCACGCTGTCCTCGGCGATCAGCGCGCCCACCGCGTCGACGGTGTTCGACATCGGCGTGGCGGTGGCTTTCATCATATTGACCGGAATGAAGGGCGGGCCGCCTGCCTGGGCGAAGGCAAACGAGGGAACGAACAGCAGCAGAAGCAGGGCGCGCATGGAAAATTCCGCAAAAAGAACAAAGACGTACGATAGGAGCGCACCTTAGCAGTTCCGTGCCGAAACAAAAACCGCGCGCCGGAGTCAACTCGAGACAGGCGTTGTAAGGATTGCATGTGCGATCCGACTGATTGCAACGTACCCCCCAGGACACCACCATGCTGATACGCACGCCCACTGACATCGCCCCGTCTGAAATCACCCCGCCCGAGATCTACCGCGACCGTCGCCGTTTCATGCAGGGCATGGGCGCGCTGGCGGCCGGCGCCGCGTTCGGCATCGCGCCGGATGCCCGCGCCGCCGGGGCCAAGCTGGCCGGCGTGCGCGACAGCGCCTACACGCTGAACGAAGCGAGCACGCCCTACAAGGATGTGACCACCTACAACAACTTCTATGAATTTGGCACCGGCAAGAGCGATCCGGCCAGAAACGCGGGCAGCCTGAAAACCCGCCCTTGGACGGTGAGGGTCGAGGGCGCAGTGAAGAAACCCGGGATGGTCGACATCGACGCGCTGCTGAAACTCGCGCCGCTGGAAGAGCGCATCTACCGGATGCGTTGCGTCGAAGGCTGGTCGATGGTGATCCCCTGGGTCGGCTATTCCCTCAATGAGCTGATCCGCCGCGTCGAGCCGACCGGCAATGCAAAATACGTCGAGTTCGTCACCCTGAACGACCCCCGGCAGATGCCGGGCGTGCGCTCGCGCGTGCTCGACTGGCCGTATACCGAGGGCCTGCGGCTGGACGAGGCGATGCATCCGCTGGCGATGCTGGCGGTCGGCCTCTACGGCGAAGTGCTGCCGAACCAGAACGGCGCGCCGATCCGGCTGGTGGTGCCGTGGAAATACGGTTTCAAGAGCGCCAAGTCCATCGTCGCGATCCGCTTCGTCGAGAAGCAGCCGGTCTCGTCCTGGATGGCGGCCGCGCCGAGGGAATATGGCTTCTATTCCAACGTCAATCCCGAAGTCGACCATCCGCGCTGGAGCCAGGCGCGGGAGCGCCGCATCGGCGAATTCCGCAAGCGCGATACCCTGATGTTCAACGGCTACGGCGAGCAGGTGGCGTCCCTCTACCGTGGCATGGACCTGAAAAAATTCTTCTGATGGGTGCGGTCCTGCGCAACCCCAAGCCCTGGATTGCGCTGCTGTGCCTGCTGCCGCTGGCGCGGCTGATCGCGCTGGGGCTGGGCGGCGATCTGGGGGCGAACCCCATCGAGTTCATCACGCGTTCCACCGGCACCTGGACCCTGGTCGGACTGCTGGTGACGCTGTCCGTCACCCCGCTGCGGCGGCTGACCGGGCGTGCCGACCTCGTTCGCTACCGGCGCATGCTGGGGCTGTTCACCTTCTTCTATGCCAGCCTGCATTTCGTCACCTATATCTGGCTCGACCAGTTCTTTGACCCGGCGGCCATTGTTCGCGACATCGTCAAGCGGCCCTTCATCACCGTCGGCTTCAGTGCTTTCGTGCTGCTCATTCCGCTGGCTGCGACCTCGACGCACGCCATGATGCGCCGTCTGGGTCGGCGCTGGCAGCATCTGCATCGCCTGGTCTATGCCATTGCGCTGCTGGGCGTGATCCATTACCTGTGGCTGGTGAAGAAGGACCTGACCGAACCCCTGCTCTATGGCGGCGTGCTGGCGCTGCTGCTGGCCCTGCGTTTACCGTGGGGCGTGGCGGTGTTGAATGCAGCCAGCACGCGGTGGGGGCGGCAAGTCGCAGGTCGCAAGCCGGACGTGGCGAAGTCGGTTGGCTAATCAAGAGGCTGCCCGGCTGCCCATAAAAAAACGGGAAGCACACCCCAGCCACGCATAAAACGGGAGACAGCCCCGGCTGCCCATAAAAAAACGGGGGACAAGCCCCCGTTTCAGATTGGGCAATGCCCGACCTGTTTAAAGCCCGAACGGCTTGATGACCGGTACCGCCGGTGCGGGTGCAGGTGCGACGGCAGGTGCCGGCGCGGGTTTGGCGGGAACTGCCTTCTTCGCGACAGGCTTCTTCGCCGGGGCTGCCTTCTTGACTGCGGGCTTTCTGGCCGGGGCTGCCTTCTTGACTGCGGGCTTTCTGGCGACCGCTTTTTTAGCTGCGGGCTTCTTGGCCGGAGCCGCCTTCTTGGCTACCGGCTTTTTGGCGACCGCTTTTTTAGCTGCGGGCTTCTTGGCCGGAGCCGCCTTCTTGGCCGGGGCTGCCTTCTTGACTGCGGGCTTTCTGGCGACCGCTTTTTTAGCTGCGGGCTTCTTGGCCGGAGCCGCCTTCTTGGCTACCGGCTTTTTAGCAGCCGGCTTTTTGGCCGGAGCCGCCTTCTTGGCTACCGGCTTTTTAGCAGCCGGCTTTTTGGCCGGAGCCGCCTTCTTGGCTACCGGCTTTTTGGCGACCGCTTTTTTAGCTGCGGGCTTTTTGGCCGGAGCCGCCTTCTTGGCTACGGGTTTCTTGGCCGCCGGTTTTTTGGCGGGCGCTGCCTTTTTGGCTGCCGGTTTAGCGGCGGGTTTTTTCACTGTTGCCATATAACACTCCTCAGAAGTTGAACACATTCACAGATCACTACAGCTTGAAGCCACGTGCAGTCAGAGTTTGCACTTCCAAAGCGTGGTATCAACAGGCAACCGTTCTGCCCGGAACCCGCTAAAAACGGGCGATACCGAGGCTCCGCTTGGTGAGCTTCATTCTAGTGGCTTTTGAACGGCGTTCAATAAATAGTCAAGATTCAGTGGAATCGGCCATGAGGAGAATGTCGCAGTCAAGCAAAATGTATCGACGCGACACTAAAAAACCGGGAAATCCAATTTCAGGGCATGTCGATAATCATCAATAAATACGCCGCTCTCCGGACATCATACTGGTTTGATTTTCGCGTTCGCGTATCAGGTGAATTTCATTCTTGTCGACCAGAATTTCCGCTGCCCGAGGGCGCGAATTGTAGTTCGAAGCCATGCTCATGCCGTAGGCGCCGGTCGAAAGCAGGGCCAGCAGGTCGCCTTCCTCGATGGCGAGATCGCGCGCAAAGCCAAGGAAATCGCCGGTTTCGCAGATCGGGCCGACGATGTCGTAACGCTTTGGCGGGTCGCTGCGTTCGTTAACGGCTGCGATCTCGTGATACGCGTCGTACAGCACGGGACGCATCAGGTCGTTCATCGCCGCATCGACGATGGCGAAATTCCTGTCCTCGCCGGGTTTCAGGTACTCGACGCGGGTCAGCAACAGGCCGGCGTTGCCGACCAGCGAACGTCCCGGCTCCAGCAGCAGCTTCTCGCGGCGGCCGGCAAAGCGCGCCGCCAGTACGCGACCGTAGGCAGCCAGATCGGGCGGCGTTTCGTCGCGGTAGCGGATGCCGACCCCCCCGCCGAGGTCGATGTGATGCAGCGCAATGCCCTCGACCGCGAGCGTATCGACCAGTGCCAGCACGCGGTCGGCGGCATCGGCCAGCGGCGACAGGTCGGTCAGCTGCGAGCCGATGTGGCAGTCGATGCCGGTGACGGCCAGGTTGGGCAGGCTGGCGGCGAGGCGGTAGAGCGCCGGCGCCTCGGCAATCGGCACGCCGAACTTGTTTTCCTTGAGCCCGGTGGAAATGTAGGGGTGCGTCTTCGGGTCGACGTCGGGATTGACGCGGAACGACACCGGCGCCACCTTGCCCGCCTCGCCGGCCACACGGTCGAGGCGCTTCAGTTCGCTGGCGGATTCGACGTTAAAGCAGAGAATGCCGGCCTCGAGCGCGGCGCGCATCTCGTCCGCGGTCTTGCCGACGCCCGAGAACACCACCTTGCCGGGGTCGCCGCCGGCCGCCAGCACACGCGCCAGTTCGCCGCCGGAGACGATATCGAAGCCGGCGCCGAGCCGCGCGAACAGGTTGAGGATCGCCAGGCTGGAGTTGGCCTTGACGGCATAGCAGATCAGATGGGGTGTCTGGGCGAAGGCGTCGGCGTAGGCCTGGTAGGCGTTTTCGAGCGCCTGCCGGGAATAGACATACAGCGGCGTGCCGAAGCGTTCGGCAAGCGTGTCCAGCGCCACGCCCTCGAGATGAAGACGGCCGTCGAGGCGATGCAAAGTGTTCAATTGGAAGTCCGTTGCGGTGCGGGAGTTTTTTCGGGAAGATACAGGTCACCCTTGGAGCCGCAGGCCGCGAGACCCAGTCCGCACAGCAACAGGGACACTATATATAACGTGCGCAGTTTCATGCGCGAGATGTTAGCACGGGGCACCATGACAGAAATCGAATCCAGCGAGGCCGCGTTCAACCAGGCTGCCGCCACCACCCTTGCCCGTATCGAGCAGGCACTGGAAGACGCAGACCTGGACTTCGAGACGCCGGCCGACGGCATCATCGAGGTCGAATTCGACGACGGCAGCAAGATCATCATCAACCGCCACGGCACCGCCCGCGAGCTGTGGGTCGCCGCGCGCTCGGGCGGCTTCCACTTCAAGCCGCAGGGCGCCGGCTGGGTCGATACCAAGAGCGGCGAGCCGCTGTACGACAAGCTGGCCGCGCTGATCGCCGCGCAAGGCGGCACGATGGTCCGCTTCTGACCCGTTGAAGAAAAGCCAGGCGCTCACCCTGTTCGACCTGGTCGAGCGGCTGTCGCTGCTGACCCGGGCCGACCTCCGACAGGCGGGCACCGAGCAGCACCTGCAGCCGGTGCACCTGCAGGTGCTGTTCTACCTGAACCAGGCCAACCGCTTCAGCAATACCCCGCAGGCGCTCACCGAATACCTCGGCCTGACCAAGGGCACGGTGTCGCAGACCGTGCTGGTGCTGGCGCGCCGACGGTTGATTTCGCGCTATGCCGACCCGCGCGACGGCCGGGTGGTGCGGCTGATCCTGGCCGAGGGCGGCACCAATCTGCTGAAAACGCTCTCCGCAGGCGCCGCCTGGCGCGACATCGTGCAGACCGCGAGTCCTGCGCGGGTGACCTCGGCGGTGGTGGTGCTGCGCCAGGTGCTGGCCCAGGTGCAGGCGCAAAGCGGCAAGCGCACCTTCGGCGTGTGCGCGACCTGTCATTACAACCAGCGAATCGGGCCGCGCAGCTATTTTTGCGGCTTGATGCAGGAAAAACTGTCCAGCCCCGAGGTGCGGCGGATTTGCCGCGAACACGTCCCGCCGGTGCAGCAACCCGAACCGGCAAGCTGAGGCCGGTTTGCGAGCTAGATGCGCTGACGGGCGCGTGCGATGGCCGCCCGCACCTGCGCCGGCGCGGTGCCGCCCAGATGGTTGCGGGCGGCGAGCGAACCTTCCAGCGTCAGCACGGCGTAGATATCGTCCGTGATCAGGGGGCTGAAGGCCTGCAAGTCGGCCAGCGGCAGGTCGGCCAGATCGCGTCCCGACGCTTCCGCCGCGCGCACCGCGCGCGCCACCACTTCGTGCGCATCGCGGAACGGCACTCCCTTCTTGACCAGGTAGTCCGCCAGATCGGTGGCGGTGGCGAAGCCCTGCATCACCGCGGCGCGCATCGCGTCGGGCTTCACCGTCACCCCGCGCAGCATGTCGGCATAGATCGCCAGCGTGTCTGTCAACGTGT
>JAKACL010000067.1 GCA_021821425.1 Pseudomonadota bacterium | reverse complement strand
TCCGCGCGCCAACTGCTCGACGCCGAGGAGCTAGAAACGGTCATGGCGGTGATCCGCGATTCCGGTGTCGATCCCAAGCAGGTCAAGCTGGAAATCACCGAAAGCATGATGATGGATAACGCCGACTTGGCTATCGAGGCCATGCTTCGTCTGAAAGAGCTGGGTTTGCTGCTCGCCATCGACGATTTCGGCACCGGTTATTCCTCGCTCAGCTATCTTGAGCGCATGCCGCTCGACAATCTCAAGATCGACCAGTCCTTCGTGCGCGCCATGCGCGGCAAGGCCAACGGCCGTCGCATTGTGCGTGCCATTGCCGCGCTGGCGCATGAGCTTGGCATGGACTGCATTGCCGAGGGCGTGGAGGAGGCGGCGGACGAAGAGGCGCTGAAAAGTCTCAGTTGCAAATACGGCCAGGGCTATTTGTACGCGCGCCCGCTCAGCCAGGCCGACGCGCTTGACTACATTGCGCAACGCGGCTGCGGACGCTGAACCGCTTACTTCTGCGTGAACACGATGACTTCGCCCTTCTGGCCGTTGGCAAAGCGCGCCAGGTGGAATTTGGGCAACGGGTCATTGGGGCGTGCTTGGGCCAGGGCCTCGAGGGCGGCCTGGGCATCGGGGCTTTCGGCGGCCAGCAGCTTGTAGGCGGCTTCATATTCGGGGTCGGGTTTCTCCACCGGCTCGTACACCATGAGCGGCTCGCTCTTGCCTTTCAGCACCAGCTTGCCCACCGGCCGTGCGATCGCGTCGGGACAGCCGGAAAGCGTGGCCGCGGACACGCACATCTGCGTGCCCAGCTGCTTGTTCACGCTTTCCAGGCGCGAGGCGGTGTTGATGGGGTCGCCGAGCGCGCGGTAATCGAATATGGTCGAGCCGCCGAAGTTGCCCACCGTCACCTCGCCCGAATGCACGCCGATGCGGGTCATGCCGAAGGCGAGGCCGCGCGCGTTGGCCTCGGCCATGAAGCGGTTGGAAAATTCCTTCATTTCCAGCGCACAGCGGAAGGCGCGCGCGCGATGGTCGGGTTGTTCGAGCGGCGCGGAAAAGATCACTGCCACGGCATCGCCGACGATGCGGTCGAGTGTACCCTCATGCTTGAAGGCGATGGCGATCATGTCGTCGAGATAACGGTTGAGCAGGTCGACCGCCTGGGTGGGGTCGATCTTTTCCATCAGGTTGGTGAAGCCGGCGAGGTCGGTGAAGATGAAGCTGCATTCCTGGCGGCGTCCGCCCAGGTGCAGGCTGTCGGGATGGTCGACCAGATAGGCCACGAGGTTGGGCGAAACGTAGCGCGAGAACGCGCGCTTCACCCAGCGCTGGCGCAACTCTGCGGATACGTGGCGATACACGCTGGACAGCGTGAAGGAGAGCAGCACGGTCATGCCCGGCACGGCGGTGTCGAGCAGCAGGTGCTCTGCGGAAAACATGTGCCAGCCGCCCCAGGCCAGGCCGCCCAGCCCAAGCAGCAGGAACAGGGCCGACACCAGCGCGGGCGTGTGCAGCGCGATCATGCCGATCAGCAGGCCGCCCGCGGCCAGCACGATGATTTCGAGGCCGGTAGCCCAGTCCGGGCGGTGCAGGAATTCCCCGCCGATGATCTGCTCCAGTGCATGGGCGTGGGCCTCCACGCCCGGGAAGTCGCCCATGGGGCTGAAGCGCAGGTCGTTGAGGCCCTGGGCCGAGGTGCCGACGAGCACGATGCGGTCCTCGATTTCCCCGCGCGGGATTTCGCCGGCGAGGATTTTCCACACCGGCAGCGTGCGCTGCGGCGCATCCTCGGTGTAGTGCAGCCACATCTCGCCGTCCGGCGTGGTGGGAATGACGAAGTCGCCGATTTGCACGCTCTGCACGCCGCCGCCACCAATGGCGAGGGTGTTGATCACGTAGGTGTCGGCATGCTGGGCGACGCGCAGCGCCTCGGCCGTGAGCGAGGGCACCAGTTTGCCGTCCAGGTTCATGACCAGCGGCACGCGCCGCACGATGCCGTCGCCATCCGAGACGAAGGTGAAGGCGCCGTTCCCTGCCGCCGCCGTTTGCAGGATGGGCAGCGAAGCCACGCTGCCGGCGAAGTGGCGCAGGTAGGCGAGCGGGATGCCGCCCTCTTCGCGCACGGTGTAGCGGCTGGCGATCAGGGGGGCGGTCGAGGCCTTGTCGGTGAGGGCAAAGGCCAGCACCACATTGCCTTGCGCGATGGTCCTGGCGAACATCGCATCATGGTCCGGCAGGCGGCCAAGCTGCGCATCCAGCGCCGGGGTGGGTTTCCAGATGCTGCGCATGGATTGCGGCGAGGTGCGGTCGGGTTCCGGGAAGGTGACGTCGAATACCACGGCCGCTGCACCGTTTTGCTGCAGTTTCTGCACCAGCGCGGCCAGCTGGGTGCGCGGCCACGGCCACTGGCCCAGGCGCGCCAGGCTTTCGTCGTCAATGTCGGCCACCCGCACCGGCGCGTCGTGATAGATGCGGGGGGAAAGGCGCTGGTACTGGTCGAAAGTCGCGTTGCGCAGTTCCTCAACCGGCGCCGGGTCGGCCTGGTAGAGCACCAGACCGGCGGCGACCGCCGCCAGGGGCAACAGGGCGCCCAGGCCGAGACGGCGGAGTATGGCTGAGAAGCTCATCCGGCGATAATAACGGAAGCCGGCCGGATTCTTGCTGCCCGGGTAGCTGATTACACCTTTTTGGGGTTTTATATAGAATGGCTCAAACCCCGCTTTATTGGCAGGCTATGGCCAATAGGGCATAACTGGATCCTGCCCATGCCAACCCGCCCCCAGGCCCTGCTTGCTGCAGTCATGATGACCGTTTCTGCCATGGCGCTGGCGGCAGAGCCTGCGGAAGTCCGTTTTCCCATCCGCGCCTTTGAGATCAGCGGCAACACGCTGCTTGCTTCCGATGCCGTCCACGCCAGCGTGCAGCCCTATACCGGATCCGAGCGCAGCTTCGCCGACGTCGAGCAGGCGCGCCTGGCGCTGCAGGCCCTGTACCAGGAGGCAGGCTTCGGCGCAGTGCAGGTGACCGTGCCGGAACAGGAGGTCACTGGCGGGGTGATCCGGTTCAGGATCATCGAGGCCAAGCTGGCCCGCATCGATATCCAGGAGGGCCAGCATCACGACCGTGCAAACATCCTGACCGCGTTGCCGGAACTGCGTGAAGGCCGCTCGCCCAACACCCGCAGCCTGGCTCGCAGCCTGGCGCTGGCAAATGAGAGCGCCGTCAAGCAAACCCTGGTCACCCTCAATACCGGCAGCCAGGTGGGCGAAATCGAGGCGAAGGTTGCGATCAAGGATGACAAGCCCTGGCACGGTTTCGTCAGCGCCGAAAACAACGGCAGCGAAGGCAGCGGGGGCGACTGGCGTGTGAGTGCTGGGCTTAGCCACGGCAACGTGTTCAATCGCGACCAGTTGGTGGCGGTGCAGGCCATCACTTCGGCGGAACACCCCGAAGATGTGCAGATCCTCGGCGGCTACTGGAAAATTCCGCTGCCGGCGCAGGGCGATGCCATCGAGCTTTCCGGCAGCTACGCCAGCGTGTCCGGCAACATTACTGCGGCAGGCGGCAGCCTGGCCTACCAGGCGGCAGGCTATGCGGCAGGCGCGCGCTATGTGCACAACCTGGAGCCGATCGGCGACTACAAGCATAACTTCAGCGCAGGCCTCGATTATCGTCTGGTAGAAACCGAACAGAACATCACCCCCGACTATTCGCTTACCCCTTTGAGCGTTGCCTACAGCGGCAGCCGCCTGACCCCGGAAGCGCAGACCCGCTTCGCGCTGAGCTATGCGCGCAACCTCGGCCTGGCGCACTTGGGAAGCGAGGCGCGCATCGTCGCCAACGGCGGGCAGGAGAGGGATTACGGCGTGGCACGTGCAAGCCTGAGCCATAACCTATCATTCAAGAATGGCTGGGAGGTTCTGTTTGCCGCCAATGGCCAATGGAGCAGCGAGCCGCTGCCTGGCGCCGAGGATTTTGGCCTCGGCGGCGCGGCTTCGGTGCGGGGATTCGAGGAGCGCGAGATTGCGGGCGAGTCCGGCTTGCGCGCTGGCGTCGAGGTGACGACCCCAGTGCTGCTGAAGCAGAACAATTCCGCGCTGCGCCTCGCCGGCTTTGCCGACATCGGGCAGGTGGCGGACGAGGTCACCGGGGCGGATACGGATATTGCCAGCACGGGGCTGGGCTTGCGTTTGCGCATCGCCGATTCCGCGCTGGTCAAGCTTGATGCCGCCTATGTGCTGGATGGCGGCGGCGTGCGCGACGAAGAGGCGGGGCGTATCCATGCCAGCCTGGTTTGGGGGTTCTGACATCATGCGGCAAAGCGCTTACCTGACATCCTGGCTGTCCGCGATATTTTTTCTGCTGCTGGCCGGCGCCGTCCTTGCCGATGGTGTGCTGCTCTCTGCCACTGGCACCGTGCATGTGCAGAAAGTGTTCGGCGGCAGCAAGATTGTCGGTCCCGGCTCCACCCTGAAGATGGGCGAGACCGTCAGCGTGGAAAAGGGTGCCACTGCACACATCCGTTTTACCGACGGCAGCGAGTTGGTACTGAAACCCGGCACCCGCATCAAGCTCGACAAATACAATTACGTGGAAAGCCAGCCCGAGAACGATGCCATGACTTACAGCCTCGTGCAGGGCGGGCTGCGCGCCATCTCCGGCGCCATCGGCAAGCGCGGCAACCCCGACGCCTACCAGGCCAGGACGGCGGCCGGCACCATCGGCATACGCGGCACCCAGTTCATCATCCTTTCCTGCGATGGCGGCTGCCCGGAACTGCTCGAAGGCCTGCCGCCTGAAATTGCCGCCCAGGTAAAGGCGGGTAGCGTGTTCTTCGGTGTGACCGAAGGTTCGGTCCAGGTTTCCAATGCGGGCGGCAGCGGCGTGTTCACGGCAGGACAGTGGGGCCTCATGCCCGCAGCCGGCATGCCGCCGATACCCATTCCGCCCACGCCGCAAATCCAGAAGGCTTTTCAGGCGTCGTCTTCCCTGGGCACCCTGGGGGTCGACCGCAAGGCCAACTGCAAGGTCCAATAATTCCTCCTGCCAGCGAGGCAAGCCATGACTACCCCGACCCGTCGTTCACACCATCAGCAACTCAAGCCGCTGGCAGCCGCCCTCGTGCTTGCCCTGGGCGGCCAGGCTGCGGCCAATCCCAATGGTGCGACGGTCGTCAGGGGCAATGTCAGCATCAACCACAACGGCAACACCATGACGGTGACCAACAGCCCGGGCGCCATCATCAACTGGCAGAATTTTTCCATCGCTAGCGGCGAGATCACCCGTTTCATCCAGCGCAGTTCGAGCAGCACGGTATTGAATCGGGTCACCGGTTCTGATCCTTCCAGCATTCTCGGCACGCTGCAGTCCAATGGCCATGTCTGGCTGATCAACCCGAACGGCGTGATTTTTGGCCAGGGCGCGCGTGTTGACGTGGCCGGCCTGGTTGCTTCCAGCCTCAATGTCAGCAACCAGGATTTTGCCGATGGCCTGCACAGGTTCACTGGCAGCGGTGGCGAGGGCGCGGTGAAAAATGCCGGCAACATCAGTGCGCATGGCGGGCCAGTGTTGTTGTTCGCACCCAACGTGGAAAACAGCGGTGTCATTGCCGCTCCCAATGGCGAAATCATCCTGGCCGCGGGGCACAGCGTGGAACTCGCCGACAGCACCAACCCCGCATTGCGCGTAACCGTCACTGCCGGTGGTGAGGCGATTAACCTGGGGCGGATCATCAGCCAGGGCGGCAGCATCGGCATGGTGGGCGGCCTGGTCAGGCAGGCCGGCGTGATCTCGGCCAGCAGCGCCACTGCCGAGGGCGGGCGCATTTTTCTCAGGGGCGAGCGTTCCGCCACGCTGGATGAAGGCAGCGTGACTGAAGCCAACGGTACCAGCGGCGGTCAGATCAGCGCCGAAGGCGATGCGCTCTCTGTGAGCGGCGTGCTTAGCGCGGCAGGCAGCCAAGGGGCGGGCGGAGAAATTCACGCCCTTGGCAAGGACGTGACCCTGGCGGGCGCGACGCTCGATGCCGGCGGCAGCAGCGCAGGCGGTACCGTGCTGGTGGGCGGTGACTACCAGGGCGAGAATGCCGCCATCCGCAATGCCCGCAGCGTGAGCGTGGACGCCGGCAGCCGCATCGATGTCAGCGCTGGCGAAAACGGCGATGGCGGCAAGGCCGTAGTGTGGTCCGACGGCCATACCGAATACCTCGGCACCATCCTGGCGCGCGGCGGCGTACAGGGCGGCGATGGCGGCATGGTCGAAGTCTCGGGCAAGGAGACACTGTATTTTCGCGGCATGGTCGATGCCGGTGCCAGTGCGGGCAAGAATGGCACGCTGCTGCTTGATCCCAAAAACATCATCATCGGCACCATTGCAGGCGATGTCAGCATCTACAACGCGATTTACGGCATTGATCCCGCTATTGACTATGCGCTGGTGCCCGGTCAGATCACGTCCATCCTCAACACCGGCACGGACGTCACCCTGCAGGCCAACAACGACATTACCGTCACCAGCCCCATCATTGTCGACAACCGCAGTGGAAATGGCGGCAGCCTGACCCTGCAGGCGGGGCGTTCCATCATGGTCAATGCGAACATCTCCACCGACAACGGCGCCTTGTACCTGTATGCGAACGACAATGCGGCAAATTCGCAGTATCGCGATGCAGGGGCCGCCGAAATCACCATCGCCTCCGGCGTGACCATCGACACCGGTACCGGCACGCTGGAAATGAACATGGGCACGCTTTCCACGGTGGGCGCGATCAATGGGGCTGGCACGCTCGTGTCCGGCGGACTGTACATCAGTTCCGACAGCGATCTGACACTTAATGGCCAGTTCAATTTCAGCGGCGGCGATGCCTGGGCCTGGGCGGTTGACGACATCAATCTCAATGCCGACATCATTTCCGGCGATGCGTCCAGGACGCTAAGTTTCATGTCCGACACCGATGCCGACGGCAATGGCATGCTCAATGTGATCGGCAGCGGCACCTCCCACAGGCTGCTGGATGTTGCGGGCGGCGAGGTCCTGGTAGGCGGTATTTTTAATGTCCAGCACGCGCTGGACGGCGGCTCCACTTTCATGCTGGACGTGGAGGGCGGCTTCAACCAGGCTGGCGGGGTGGACATCACCGGCTTTGGCCATGTCGGCATCAGGCAGCTCACGGGCAATCTCACGCTAGGCAACATCATCGTGGACGTCCCGGCAGGCGGCTACAATCCGTCCACGCCTGCCGGCATCATCGCCCTGGAAGCGCTCGCCGGAAACGTCGCCCAGCAAAGCGGCACCACTCTGTCCGGCGCTGGCATCGGCGTGATCGCCTCTGGCTCGGTACAGTTGACGGAAGCCAATCCTACGGGCGTTGTGCTTGGGCAGGCGGGCGGCAATTTCCATTTCAACAGCACTTCGCCCATCCAGGTCGTTTCCTATGACGACGGTAACTACGCCTATTCGGGCATCGATGCCGGCAACAATTTGAGCCTCACCTCCACTACCAGCGATATCACCATCAATGCGCCGGTTTGGGCCGGCGGCAGCCTGGACTTGAATACGCCCACTCGCACCGTGATCAACTCGGCGGTGTATACGGGAAGCAGCTACGCCAACGACGGCATCATCAAGGTGGGCGCTGGCGGCCATTTCGTGGTCGACGGAACTTTCACAAACTCCGGCGAACTGCTCATCGACGGCGGCGACAGCTATATGCTGGTTTACCAGGACTTCATCAATAGCGCGGATGGCACCGTTACAGTACAAAGCGGGGGCGGAGCGGCCGCCCTCGTGCCGAGCGGTACCTATGCCATCCTCGATATCGATGGCACCCTGACCAATGCCGGTGCGCTTACGCTGGATGGCTATGGAAGCGAGTTGATCGTCTTCCAGGGAGCAAGCAACGAACAGGGCGGCGTAGTCAACGTACAGAACCAGGGCTATTTCGTTTCCGATGGTGGCGTTTTCCGCAATTCAGGCAACTTTACCGTCTCCAATTCCTATGCCTACTTCATGGCTGGCGTCGACAATGCGCAGTCAGGCGTCATCGAGGTGAACGGCAGCAACAGCGGGTTCTATAGTGTCGGCCCGATGTCGAGTGCCGGCACCATCGCGCTCAACAACGGTTATCTGATGGTCGACCCCACCTATGGCTCCACCCTGACCATGAGCGGGGGCACGCTGAAAGGAAACGGCAGCATTTATGGCAATGTCGTGAATAACGGCGGCACCATCACCCCGGGCAATTCGGCAGGTGCGCTGTCCTTCCTGGGCGACCTGACGCTGGGTGGCGGCAGCACGCTGGCCATGGAGCTGGGTGACCCGGCCAATGCAAGCGCCAATGACCAACTCTACGTATCGGGCCTGTTCACCATGGGCGGCGCACTGCAGTTGTCTGCGGTCGGCGGCTACACGCCGGCGGTAGGCGACAGCTTCACTTTGTATACCGCCGGCAGCGAAGCCGGCAGTTTCGCGAGCATATCCCTGCCGTTGACGACCGTGAGTCTGAGTGGCGGTTTGCTGCAAATCCTGAGCGAGAGCGGCACCACGACGGCTGGTACGACCATTAGCCAGGTCATCGTCGATTCGACCACCCAGGTTTCGACCGGCACGAGCGACATCGGGCTGCTGTTTACGGTCACTCCCCTGGACGAGGGGGAGGACGACAAGAAAGAAGGCAGGAATTCAACCCGCATGATTTGTTCCTGAGGCATGGTCTGGCCCGCTTGGCAGGGCGGTTTAGGCCTTGACCCGAAAGCGGCCTCTGTAGTTTACTTGGGTAGAAGCGGACGTTTGTCTATTCCTTGATAGGGGTCGGTTCCGGGCCGCCCGATTGCATTTTTCCACGGTAACCTGATATGCCTGTCAGCCCAGACATTTTGTCGCGTTTTGTGCCGATCAATTCGATGTCGCACAATGCCCAGGCGGAGTTGGCTGCGCAAGCGGAGGAGCGCCGCTATGCACCCGGCAGCATCATCTTCCGCGAGGGCGACAAGGATCACCTTCTTTATTTTCTGATCGAGGGCGAGGTCATTCGCCGCCAGGCCAGCGGCGAAAGCCACAGGATCAAGGCCGGCGACGATGACGATGCGCTGTATGCGCTGGCACGCACCGTGCCGCGCATGTATACCGCGGAAGCCGTCACGGACGTACGGCTCGCCTGCATCGAGGAAGATCTGGTCGAAAACAATCTCTGCTACGATCAGGCGACTTCCTACGAAGTGTTTGAGTACGACGGCAGTGACGACCCCAGCTGGATGTGGGACGTGCTCAACCAGCCGACTTTCCGCAAGGTGCCGCCGGAAAACATCAACACCATGTTCCATCGTTTCGAGGCGATTAATTTTGCTGCGGGCGATGTGGTCATCCATCAAGGCGGTGAGGGCGACTATTACTACATGATCCGCGAGGGCAAAGCGCGCATCACGCGCACATCCCCAACCGGCATTAGCCAGGTGCTGGCGGAAATCGGCAAGGGCGACGGGTTTGGCGAAGAGGCGTTGCTGACTGGCGATACGCGCAATGCCACGGTGACCATGATTACCGAAGGCCAGCTCATGCGCCTGTCGAAAAAGGATTTCGACGAGCTTCTGCGCGCACCCATGGTGCGCAAGGTTTCGGCGCATGAAGCGGAGCAGTTGCTGCATGGGGGTGCGCAGGCCATAGACGTGCGCCTGGAGGATGAGTTTCGCGCCGGCACGGTGCGCAACAGCGTGAACCTGCCGCTGTACCTGCTGCGCGTGAAGGCCGGGTCCCTCGACAGGAACAGGAAGTATCTGCTGTTTTGCCAGAACGGCCAGCGCAGCACTGCCGCCGCGTTTCTGATGGGCCAGATGGGGTTTGATGTGTACGTTCTGGATGGTGGTCTGAATGGCCTCAAGGCCGCGCACGCCGCTGCCGCACATCCGGCATGAAGGCGATCCTGGTTGCCAACCCCAAGGGCGGCGCGGGCAAGACCACGCTGTCCATCAATCTTGCGGGCTGGCTGGCCGCACAGGGGAAATCGGTAAACCTGCTGGATCTCGACCGCCAGAAATCCGCCAACAAATGGCTGGCTCGCCGCCCCGCCCATCTTCCCGCCATCGGCATTGCCGGCGAGGGCAAGCAGAAGGCCGACTGGCTCATCATCGATTCGCCTGCCGGCTTGCATGGCAAGAACCTCGACCACGCGGTCAAGCTGGTGACGCGCGTGCTGGTGCCGATTGCACCCTCTCTGTTCGACATCCAGGCGAGCCAGGATTTCCTTGCCGAGCTCGCCGAGGAAAAGAAAGTGCGCCAGGGCAAGATCGACATCGGCGTGGTTGGCATGCGCATGGCGCCGCGCACGCGTGCTGCCGTCACTCTGGAGCAGTTTCTGCACAAGCTCGATCTGCCGGTGGTCGCCTATCTGCACGAAACCCAGCAGTACGTGAATGCGGCATTCGAGGGCAAAACCCTGTTCGACCTTCCCCCTCATCTCACCCACGCTGAGCGCGAAAGCTGGGCGCCGCTGACGGACTGGCTGGCGCGTTAGCGGCCGGATCGTCTTCTCTCTTGACCTGCGCAGGATGATACCTGCGTCGTCGGCATGGGTTTTCGCATGCCGAAAGCCCGTCGCAGCAGGTAGAAAATTACCGGCCCACAGATATACAGAATCCTGTCTGATAGTCGATAGACATCATTCAGGAAACGCACTTGAGCTCTTTCGTGAAACTCTCAAACCTGATTGCCATTGTCGGTGTTCTGCAATTGCTCTCAGGGCTTTGCCGTGCCGCAGAAGTGCCTGTACTCGTGCTCAACGATACCAACGAGCCGCCCTATACCACAGCGGATGGCACCGGCTTTCTCGATCTTGTCGCTGGCGAGGCTTTTCGCCGGGCGGGCGTCGAATTGAAGCTGGTGAAGCAGCCTGCCGAGCGCGCTCTGGTCAATGCCAACAGCGGAATCGATGACGGTGACATGGTGCGCATTGCCGGGCTGGAGGCAGAATATCCGAACCTGGTGCGCGTTCCGGAAAAGCTGATCGACTGGAATTTCTGCGCCTTCAGCAAGAGCCCGGCCCTGCCCGCGCGCTGGGAGGCAATTCGGCAGCGCCCGGTCGCGCACATTCGCGGATGGAAGCTATACGAGCGGGAGCTTGCCGGGGCAAAGCATATCCTCACCGCCGAGAATTCCACTCAGTTGTTCCGGCTGCTGCAGTTTGATCGCGTCGAGGTGATCCTTTATTCGCGCTGGATGGGGATGAGTCTGATGAAAAGGCAGGGCATGAAAGGCATATATGTGCTCGATCCTCCGCTGGCCAATCGGGAAATGTTCATTTATCTGAACAAGCGCCATGCCGCGCTGGTTCCCAGGATTGCGGAAGCCCTGCGCGCGATCAAGACTGAAGGGCTTTACGACCGTCTGTATCGCGAAAAAGTGCTCGCGCTTGCGGGGGCGGCCGCAAAGTGAGCATGAGCCTGCCGGGTTCGCATCTGCTGAAGTCGCCATTGGCGCAGCGATTGATCGTCGCTGTCGTTCTGTTCAGCATGGTGATCACCGTGGTGATGACGGCGCTAGAGTTGCGTCAGCAATACCAGCGCGATCTTGGCAGCCTGGAGGCCTTGTTTAAGCAGGCCGCCGAGGTGCACCAGCCCTCTTTGTCGCGATCCCTGTGGGCGACGGACCGTGACGCAATCCAGCTCGAACTGGAAGGTATGGTCCGCGAGCCCAACATCGTCCAAGCTGCCGTCCTCGAGAACGGAC
>JAKACL010000066.1 GCA_021821425.1 Pseudomonadota bacterium | reverse complement strand
GAGGACGTGGTGACAGATGCGCATAAGGAGGGGCATTTTACCCTCCCTGCGTCTGCCCACCAAGCCGGACATTCGTGCTTGCGCGGCTGGAATCGCGCCGGCGGATCGACTAGAATGCGGAGGCGGCACCCATCACCCACGACAAGGAGAAATGCATGAGCATCGTGTCGGAATTCAAGGAATTTGCGGTCAAGGGCAATGCGATGGACCTGGCGGTTGGCGTCATCATCGGCGCCGCTTTCGGCAAGATCGTCGATTCCATCGTCAAGGACCTGATCATGCCGCTGGTCGGCGCGGTGTTCGGCGGCTTCGACTTCTCCAACCTGTTCGTCGCCCTCGATTCCGTGCCGGCGGGCACGGTGATGACGCTGGCGGGGTTGAGGGAGGCCAATGTGCCGGTGTTCGCCTACGGCAATTTCCTCACCATCCTGCTCAATTTCATCATTCTGGCCTTCATCGTCTTCATCATCGTCAAGCAGATCAACCGCCTGAAGAAGGATGCGCCACCCCCCGCGCCCGCGGCGACGCCAGAAGACATCATGCTGCTTCGCGAGATTCGGGACAGTCTGAGCAAATAAGCCACATTGTGTTGTACGGGCACAACCTGGTGGCCCGTACCGGGGGGGGCGCCCGCTCATTTTTGGAGCTGAGCATGCCCGCAAGCCGTTACAATCGAACTACTTATGGCCGGACCGGATCGGCGGCCTGTTTTTCTGACTTGGGTGAGTGGGAGTATTCAAAATGAAGCAAGCATACGCAGCCGGTTTACTGGCGGGTTTCTTTGCGTTCGGCAGCGCAGTCGCGCAGGCGGCCGAGATGCCGGAACACGAGGTCGGGCTACTGTTTGGCGGCGGCTGGGCGGACAGCAGCCTGGTCGGCGACAAGAACGACGAGGCCAATCCCCTGTTCGGCGTGCGCTACGGCCATCGCCTGGGCAGCAGCAGCAATTTTTTCAGCGACCTGGTCTACGGCCCCTATGACGGCAACCGCGCCGGCGTCGGCGATGCCGATGTCACCACGCTGCGTGGCGGCCTGGAATGGCTGTTCTCGCAACAACAACGCTATAACTGGTTCATGTCCGGTGGACTGGGCCTGATGAACGTCGACACCGACAACGGCCCCACTTTCACCCGCCCGATGGCCTCGCTGGGGATCGGGCAGGCCTGGGAAGTGGGCGCGAACGATGCGTTCCGCTGGGAAGTGCGGGCCGACCAGTCGTTCGGCAACGACAGCCTGCCGCGTGCCGGCCTCACCAACTTCCAGGCCCTGCTGGGCTATTCCTGGGGCCTGGGCGCGCCGCCGGATTCCGACGGCGACGGCGTGCCGAACCGCCGCGACGAATGCCCCAATACCCCGAGGGGCGCCCAAGTCGACAGCAAGGGCTGCCCGCTCGATTCCGACGGCGACGGCGTCTTCGATGGCCTCGACAAGTGTCCCGGCACCCCGGCCGGTGTGAAGGTCAACGCTGAGGGCTGCCCGCTCGACAGTGACGGCGACGGCATCCCCGATCATCTCGACAAATGCCCGACCGTGCCCGCGCCCGGCACGGCCGACGGGTGCCCGCCGAAGGCGGCCGAACCCGAGCCGGCGCCGGCAGCCGAGCCGCCGACGCCGCGCAAACTGACGCTGGAAGGCGTGAACTTCGACAACGACAGCGCCACGCTGCGTCCCGATTCGGTCGCGACGCTGGACGCCGCCGCCGCCACGCTGAAGGAGTGGGGCGAGGTCAAGATCGAAGTGGCCGGCCACACCGATTCGGTGGACACCGAGGCCTACAACCTCAAGCTGTCGCAGCGCCGCGCCGACGCCGTGCGCGCCTACCTGATCGAGAAGGGCATCGCCGCGGAACGGCTGTTTGCCAAAGGCTACGGCGAAGCCCAGCCGGTGGCGGACAACGGCACGCCGGAAGGCCGCTTCAAGAACCGCCGCGTCGAGCTGATTCAAATGCAGTAAGCGCTTTGCGCAAGGCAAAAAACGGGCACTGCGGTGCCCCTCAGGCTGCCGACAAACCCCGCCTTTTCACGAAGGCGGGGTTTTGTTTTGGGGCGATTTGACTCAGACGGGCCGAGGGTTGGATCGTTGGAGCAATTCGACGGCGAGATCGTGCAAGCGCGTCTGAAACAGTCCAGTCGGCCTCAGAGCGGGTTGCAGGGCGCGTAAAAGTGGGCTGCCGCCCGCGCCAGCAGGCGCGCCATTTTCTTCATGTTCTGACGATGAAGAGCATCTTGAACAACTGCACGGGGTCGACGGCGGGCCGGCCGTTGTCGGCGCAGTACAGATGCGCGGTGGCGTGGCGGATGAAATCGAATGGGATATGGCGGTCGATCAGACGAAGCAGGTGATCCGCAGGAACCAGCTCTTCGAGGGTGACCATTTCCAGACGGTGCTGGTGGGGGTCGGGCGGTTTGAGCATGCCCACAATTCAAACACAAAGCCCCCAACTCGTGGGGGCTTTGTCAGCAGTCCGACGGGCACTGCGGTGCCCGTTTTTAATGGTACGGCCGCGGGGCTCCTCAGTGCGCCGCTTCCCAGTTGCGGCCGGACCCCACGCCCACCCGCAACGGCACCTTGAGTTCGGCGACGTTGCACATCTGTGCGGGCAGCTCGGCGCGCACGCGGTCGAGTTCGTTTTCCGGCACTTCGAGGATGAGCTCGTCGTGCACCTGCAGCAGCAGCCGGCTGGCCAGCTTTTCGGTATCGAGCCAGCCCTGCACCGCGATCATCGCCAGCTTGATCAGGTCGGCCGCGGTGCCCTGCATCGGCGCATTGATCGCGGCGCGCTCGGCGCCCTGGCGGCGCTGCGGGTTCTTGGCATTGATCTCCGGCAGGTAGAGGCGCCGACCGAATACGGTCTCGACGTAGCCCTGGCGGCGCGCGGCCTCGCGTGTGCGCTGCATGTAGTCGGCCACCCCGGGATAGCGCGCGAAGTAGCGGTCGATATAGGCCTGCGCGGCGCTGCGATCGAGATTGAGCTGGCTGGCCAGGCCGAACGCCGACATGCCGTAGATCAGGCCGAAGTTGATTACCTTGGCCATGCGCCGCTGATCGCTGCTTACGTCATCGAGCGGCGCGCCGAACACTTCGGACGCCGTCGCGGTGTGGATGTCCCGGTCCTCGGCGAAGGCGCGCAGCAAGCCGGCGTCGTCCGACAGGTGCGCCATGATGCGCAGCTCGATTTGCGAATAGTCGGCCGACACCAGCAGATGCCCCGGCGGCGCGATGAAGGCCTCGCGGATGCGGCGGCCCTCGGCGGTGCGCGCGGGAATGTTCTGCAGATTGGGGTCGGAACTCGCCAGCCGCCCGGTGACCGCGGTTGCCTGCGAATAGCTGGTGTGCAGGCGTCCGGTCTTCGGGTGCACCATTTGCGGCAGCTTGTCGGTGTAGGTCGACTTCAGCTTGGCCATGCCGCGGTAGTCGAGGATCGCCCGCGCGATCGGGTGGTCGAGCGCCAGCAGTTCCAGCGTCTCCTCGTCGGTCGAGGGCGCGCCGCCGGGGGTTTTCTTGACGACCGGCAGGCCCTTCTGCGCGAACAGGATGTCGCCGATCTGCTTCGGCGAGCTCATGTTGAACGGCTGCCCGGCTTCCTGATAGGCGCGCTGTTCCAGCTCCAGCATTTTTTTGCCGAGCTCGCCGCTTTGCACCGCCAATAAATTTCGGTCGAGCAGCACGCCGGTGCGCTCCATGTGGAACAGGATTTCCGCCACCGGCAGTTCGATTCTGCGATAGACGAATTCGAGCTTGTCGGACGCGGCGATACTCGGCGCCAGCGCATCGCGTACGCGCAGCGTGACATCGGCGTCCTCCGCCGCGTATTCGCTGGCGCGGGCAATGTCGACCTGTTCGAAGCCGATGCGCGCCGCGCCCTTGCCGGTGACGTCGTCGTAGCTGATCGTCGCGAGCCCCAGATGGCGCGACGCCAGGTTGCCGAGTTCGTGCGACTGGTGCGCTTCCAGCACGTAGGACTGCAGCAGCGTGTCGTCGACCACGCCGCTGCCTTTTCTCCCCCCCAGGGCGATGCCGTGGTTGGCAAAGATGTGGCGGTCGTACTTCAGGTGCTGGCCGATGATTTTGGGTGCGGGGTTTTCCAGCAGCGGCTTCAGCTTCGCCAGCACGGCGGCGCGATCGAGCTGCGCGGGCGCGCCGGCATAGTGATGTGCCAGCGGCAGGTAGGCCGCCTCGCCGTGGGCAATGGCAAACGACATCCCGACCAGTTCGGCCTGCATCGGGTTGAGCCCGGTGGTTTCGGTGTCGAGCGCAAATGCCGGCGCGGCGTCGAGCCGGGCGACCCAGGCGTCGAGTTGGTCCTCGGTGAGAATCGTCTCATAACGGACGCGATGATCGCCGCTGCAATCCTGTTCCGGTGGGGCGGCTTCGCCGGTGGCGGCGGCGTCGAGTTCGCGCAGCCAGCTGCGAAATTCGTAGCGTTCGAACAGCGCGCGCAGCGCGGCGGTATCGCGCGGCTTCAGCACGAGGTCGTCGAAATCGAAGGGCAGCGCGACATCGCACTTGATGGTGATCAGCACGCGCGCCTGCGGCAGCCAGTCGCGCGCCGCGCGCAGGTTGTCGCCGACTGCGCCCTTGATGTCGTCGGCGTGCGCCAGCAGGTTGTCGAGCGTGCCGTATTCGCCGAGCCACTTGACGGCGGTCTTCGGGCCGCATTTGACGACGCCCGGCACGTTGTCGGCCGCGTCGCCGACCAGCGTGAGGTAGTCGACGATGCGCTCGGGCGGCACGCCGAACTTGGCGGCGACGCCGGCCGGATCCAGCGTTTCCTCGCTCATGGTGTTGACCAGCGTCACGTGGTCGTCGACCAGTTGCGCCATGTCCTTGTCGCCGGTGGAGACGATGCTGCGGATGCCTTTACGGGTGGCGTGCTGCACCAGCGTGCCGATCACGTCGTCGGCCTCGACGCCGTCGATGACGACCAGCGGCCAGCCCTCGGCGCGGATCGCTTCATGCAGCGGTTCGATCTGGCTGCGCAGGTCGTCCGGCATGGCCGCACGCGTGGCCTTGTAGTCGGGATAGAGGTCGTCGCGGAAGGTCTTGCCCTTCGCGTCGAACACGCAGGCGATATAATCGGCGGCATGCTCCCGGCGCAGCTTGTGCAGCATGGAGAGCACGCCCTTGATCGCATTGGTCGGCTCGCCTGCCGCGTTGCGCAGATCGGGCAGCGCATGGAAGGCGCGATATAAATAGGACGAGCCGTCCACCAGCAGCAGGGTTTTTCTGGATTGACTTACACTGGGCGGGTTCAAACTGGAATCGTTCACGAGGCGCTCGAAAAATGCACTTTGATAAATTGCCTGCCAACGCCGACCCGGGGCGTACCGCCGAGATCAACTACTCGGCGCGCGAATCGTGGCGGATGCTGGGGATTATGGCAGAGTTCGTCGAGGCGACCGAACGCCTGGCCTCGATCCGGCCGGCCGTGTCGATCTTCGGCAGCGCACGCACGCCGCCCGACCATCCGTATTACACGCTGACCGAGGACATTGCCCGCAAGCTGTCCGATGCGGGCTTCTCGGTCATCTCCGGCGGCGGTCCCGGCATCATGGAAGCGGCCAACAAGGGGGCCTATTTCGGCAAGTCGCCCAGCGTCGGCCTCAACATCCAGCTGCCGCACGAGCAGAGCGCCAACGCCTACCAGGACATCAGCCAGACCTTCCAGCATTTCTTCGCGCGCAAGGTCATGTTCGTCAAGTTCGCCGCGGCCTACGTGGTCATGCCCGGGGGCTTCGGCACGCTGGACGAACTGTTCGAGGCGCTGACGCTGGTGCAGACCGGAAAAATCGCGCATATTCCGATCATCCTGGTCGGGTCGAGCTTCTGGTCGGGACTGGCCGACTGGGTGAAAACCTCGCTGATCGGCGAAGGCATGATCTCGCCGGGGGATATCGATTTGCTGCATATCACCGACAAGCCCGAAGAGGTGCTGGAGGCTATCTTCAGCCATTATGAGAACCGCGGCTTCATGCCGTCGCAGGCCGAGCGCGAAATCCAGCTCAGCCTGTAAGTTGTGTGTCGCCTGCCCGAAAGGCAGGCCTTCCGGAGTCCACTATGCGTTATGCCGTTTTATTGCTGACCCTGCTGATGAGCGGCCTCGTTGCCGCCGCCCCGCCGTCCGACCGTCCGCCGGATCTGCAGCCGGTGCCGGACGGCGCACCCGGCCCCGGCGATGCGCCCGCTGTGACCATCAAGCCGAGCAGTCAGGGGCGCGTCGTCGAATACCGCGCCAACGGCAAGCTGTATATGCTGAAAGTTATCCCCCGGGTCGGCAAGCCGTACTACCTGATCGACTCGAAGGGCGACGGCCAGTTTGCCCGCCAGGACAGTCTCGATTCCGGCATGCGGCCGCCGATGTGGGTGGTCAAGGAGTTCTGATTCCGGCGCGCGCGCGTCTTGTTGCAAACGCGCGCCTGAATCGTCGTGCGGGTCGGTTAAAATCCGCCGCATGAATACTGCCTCCAACGAAGACATTCCGCGCAAGGTCGCGGCCAGCCAGGGATTCCACTGGGTGGCCGAGGGCTTTCGTCTGTACCGCAAGAGTCCCCTGCTGCTGTCCGCCGCCTTTGGCGTGCTGTTCGGCATCGTGATGGCGCTCGGCTTGATCCCGGTGATCGGCGCCTCGCTGTCCGAACTGGCGTCGCCGCTGATGGTGGCCGGCTTCATGGCGGCGTACCGCATGCTCGACGATGGCCAGGAGCTTGAACTGCCGCATTTTCTGGCCGGCGTGCAGGGCCCGCTGATTCCGCTGATGGCCGTCGGCGCAGTGCAACTGCTGGGCGCGCTGCTGATCGGCCAGGTCATGCTCGGCATGGGGTTCGACCCGCAGGCGCTGATGGAAGCCGCCAGGCGGGGCGATGCCACGCCGCAGGAGATGCAGGCGATCCTGAACCAGTCCATGCCTGCCATGCTCACCGGCCTCGCCCTGTTCACCCCGTTGATCATGGCCACCTGGTTCGCCCCCGCGCTGATCCTGTTTGGCGGCGCGCGCCCGGCCACCGCGCTCGGGATCAGCCTCAAGGCCGTCGCCCGCAACTGGGCGGCGATGATGGTCAACGGCCTGGCGCTCGGCCTGGTGCTGGTCCTCGCAGCGCTGGTGCCGATGCTGCTGGGGCTGCTGGTGGCGATGCCGATCCTGTTCGGTTCGCTGTATGCCGCGTATCAGGCGATCTTCGCGGTATGGGCGGACGACGCGCCTGCGCCCGACAACGGGGTCTCGCTGTAATCAGCCCGGCGACAGCTTGGCGTAGGCCAGCGCCAGCCATTTGGTGCCGGCGTCGCGAAATTTCACCTGCACTCGCGCGTCGCTGCCGCGCCCCTCGAAATCGATGATGATGCCGGTGCCGAACTTGGCGTGCGCTACGCTCTGGCCGACGCGGTAGCCGGTATCGTTGCCGCCCTGCGGGCTGCGCGGCGCGGCCGGTGCGCTGTAGCCTGACGGGCTGGCCGGTGCGCTGCGGCGGTTGAGGTGCATCAGCACCTGCTCCGGCAGTTCGTCCAGAAAGCGCGACGGCAATCCGTAGCGGGTCTGGCCGTGCAGCATGCGCGACTGCGCGTGCGACAGGTACAGCCGCCGTCGCGCGCGGGTGATCGCCACGTACATCAGCCGCCGCTCCTCCTCCAGGCCGTTTTCCTCCTGCGCACTCTGCTCGTGCGGGAACAGGCCTTCCTCCAGCCCGGTGATGAAGACCGCGTGGAATTCCAGCCCCTTGGCGGCGTGCACCGTCATCAATTGCAGTGCATCGTAGCCGGCGCCGGCCTGGTGTTCGCCGGCTTCCAGCGCGGCGTGAGCGAGGAAGGCATCCAGCGTGTTTTCCTCGGATTCTTCAGAAAACAGCGCCGCCGCGTTGACCAGCTCGTTGAGGTTCTCCAGCCGGTCGGCGCCTTCCTTGTCGGCGCGGTAATAGTCGGCCAGGCCCGAGGCCTCGATCACGTGGTCGATCGTTTCCGCCAGCGGCAGGTCGCGCGTGGCGGATTTGATGTCTTCGATCAGCTTGGCGAATGCGGCCAGCTTTCCGCTGCGGGTGCACGCTGCCTGCCACAGGCTTGCGCCCGAGCGCGCGGCGGTGTCGGCCAGTTGCTCCAGCGTGCGCGCGCCGATGCCGCGCGAGGGAAAGTTCACCACGCGCAGAAAGGCGCCATCGTCTTCCGGGTTGGTCAAGAGGCGCAGGTAGGCGAGCGCATGCTTGATTTCCTGGCGCTCGAAAAAGCGCAGGCCGCCGTACACGCGGTACGGCACGCCGGCCGAGAACAGCGCGTGCTCCAGCACCCGCGACTGCGCGTTGGAGCGGTACAGGAGCGCCATTTCGGATAGGTTCACGCCTTCGCGATTAAGCGCGCGCACCTCGTCGACCACGAAGCTCGCCTCGTCCAGATCGGACCAGGCTTCGAAGATGCGGATCGGCTCGCCGTCGCCTTCCGCAGTCCACAGGTTTTTGCCCAGCCGGTGCGCGTTCTGCGCAATCAGCGTGTTGGCGGCGGTGAGGATGTGGCCGTGGCTGCGGTAGTTCTGCTCCAGCTTGATCACGTTGCCGTGCGCGAACTCGCGCTCGAACTCGGCCATATTGGCGGTGTTGGCGCCGCGAAAGGCATAGATCGACTGGTCGTCGTCGCCGACGGCAAACAGCGCCGTGTACGGCCCGGCGAACAGCTTCAGCCAGCGGTACTGCAGCGTGTTGGTGTCCTGGAATTCGTCGACCAGGATGTGCTTGAAGCGGTCGCGGTAATGTTCGCGCAGCGGTTCGTTGCGGTACAGCAGCTCGTAGGCGCGCAGCAGCAGTTCGGGAAAATCCGCCACCCCCTCGCGCTGGCATTGCGCATCGTAGGCTTCGAACAGCTCGGCCATGCGCATCGAGTATTCGTCGAAGGCCTCGGCGTCGCGTGCCCGCCGCCCGGCTTCCTTGTGACTGTTGATGAACCACTGCACTTTCTTCGGCTCGTATTTCTCGGTATCGACGTTCATCGCCTTCAGCAGCCGTTTGATCGCCGACAGCTGGTCTGCGGAATCCAGGATCTGAAACGACTGCGGCAAGCCCGCCTCGCGCCAGTGCGTGCGCAGCAGCCGGTTGGCCAGGCCGTGGAAGGTCCCCACCCACATGCCGCGCGTGTTGATCGGCAGCATCGCCGAAATGCGCGTCATCATTTCCTTCGCCGCCTTGTTGGTGAACGTCACCGCGAGGATGCCGTGCGGCGATACCAGGCCGCTCTGGATCAGCCATACGATGCGCGTGGTCAGCACCCGCGTCTTGCCCGAGCCGGCGCCCGCCAGAATTAGCGCCGATTCGTGCGGCAACGTGACGGCGGCGCGCTGTTCTGGGTTGAGGTGTTCCAGCAGATGGGCGGACATACGGGGGTAAAATCGGGCGATCAATGGCGAATTATACGGGGGGAGCGATGGTGAAAATCCTGTTTTTCGGCGATCTGGTGGACACGCTCGGCATCAGCTCGGACGAAATCGAACTGCCGCCCGACGTCACCGACGTCGAACGCCTGTTGTTCGTGCTGTCGCAACGCGGCGAGATGTGGAAGAAGATGCTGCTCGGCAACCCCAAGCTCAACGTTACCTTGAACAAGCAGTTTGCCGATAAATCCGCGCCGGTCAGGGACGGCGACGAGATCGCGCTGGTGGGGTTTGCGGTGGTTTGAGCGCAAACGGGACGGGTTGCCAAACAAAAACGGAGCCAGAAGGCTCCGTTTTTGTTTGTTGCAGTCAGTCCAGATTACTTGCCCTTGTTCGCGATCATCTCCTGGATGATCGGGGCCAGGATCAGTTCCATGGCGAAGCCCATCTTGGCGCCCGGCACCACGATGGTGTTGCGGCGCGACATGAAGGAGTTGCAGATCATGTTCAGCAGGTAGGGGAAATCGACGCCTTTCGGCTCGCGGAAGCGGATGACGATGAAGCTTTCGTCCGGCGTGGGAATGTCGCGGCTGATGAAGGGGTTGGAGGTGTCGACCGTGGACACGCGCTGGAAGTTGATGTCGGTGCGCGAGAACTGCGGGGTGATGTAGTTCACGTAGTCCGGCATGCGGCGCAGGATGGTGTCGACGATGACGTCGGCCGAATAGCCACGCTCGGCGCCGTCGCGGTGGATTTTCTGGATCCACTCGAGGTTGACGATGGGCACCACGCCGATGCCGAGGTCGACGTGCTTGGAAACGTCGACGTCGTCGGTTTTCACCAGGCCATGCAGGCCTTCGTAGAACAGCACGTCGGAGCCGGGGGGCACGTCTTCCCACGGGGTGAACTCGCCGGGATTGAGGCTGGTGTTGAGGCGCTTGTTGTGCTCGGCGGCCTCTTCGTCGCTGTGGATGTAATAGCGCTTCTTGCCGCCGCCGGTCTTGCCGTAGGTTTCGAACAGTTCGGCCAGCTTGTCGAAATGGTTGGCCTGCGGGCCGAAATGGCTGAACGACATGTTGCCTTCGGCTTCAGCCTTTTTTACCGCCTCCTTGAAGTCGACGCGGGCCAGGCTGTGAAAGCTGTCGCCCTCGATCACGGCGGCGTTGATTTTTTCGCGGAAGAAGATGTGCTCGAACGCGCGCTTGACCGTGGTGGTGCCTGCGCCGGACGAACCCGTGACCGCAATGACGGGATGTTTCTTGGACATGCTGGGACTCCCTGAAGGATGGGTGAAAATTGGGCGAAAACGCCGCATTTTACCCGCAAGGGGCAGGCCGTGGTAGTGGAGGCGCCGCACGTCGGGCGGGCGGTATAATCGCCGGCTTGATTCCAAGCGGTTGTTGCGATGCAAGAAAAATACCTTCCCACGGAAATCGAGCAGGCCGCCCAGCAGAAATGGGCGACCAGCCAGGTTTACCGCGCAAACGACGCGTCTGATCGTCCTAGGTACTACTGCCTGTCGATGTTTCCCTATCCGTCGGGCAAGCTGCACATGGGCCACGTGCGCAACTACACCATCGGCGACGTGCTGGCGCGCTACCATGCCCTGCGGGGGTTCAACGTACTGCAGCCGATGGGCTGGGACGCCTTCGGCCTGCCGGCCGAGAACGCCGCGATCGCCAACAACGTGCCGCCGGCTGCGTGGACCTACGCCAACATCGACCACATGCGCACGCAACTGCAGGCGCTCGGCTTCGCCATCGACTGGTCGCGCGAACTCGCCACCTGCAAGCCCGACTACTACCGCTGGGAGCAGTGGCTGTTCACCCGCCTGTTCGAAAAGGGCGTGATCTACAAGAAGATGGCCACGGTGAACTGGGACCCGGTCGACCAGACGGTGCTGGCAAACGAGCAGGTGATCGAGGGGCGCGGCTGGCGCTCCGGCGCGCCGGTCGAGAAGCGCGACATCCCGATGTACTTCTTCCGCATCACGCAATATGCCGAAGAATTGTTGAGCGGACTGGACAATCTGCCGGGCTGGCCCGAGCGGGTGAAGACCATGCAGGCCAACTGGATCGGCAAGAGCGTGGGCGTGCGCTTCGCCTTCCCGTACCAGCTCGACGGCCGCGACGAGAAGCTGTGGGTGTTCACCACCCGCGCCGACACCATCATGGGCGTGACCTTCTGCGCCGTCGCCGCCGAGCACCCGCTCGCCACCCGCGCAGCGCAGGACAATCCCGAACTCGCAGCCTTCATCGCCGAGTGCAAGCAGGGCAGCGTCGCCGAAGCCGACATGGCGACAATGGAAAAGAAGGGCATGGATACGGGTCTGAAAGTGACCCACCCGCTCACCGGCGAGCCCATCCCGGTGTGGGTCGGCAACTACGTGCTGATGAGCTACGGCGAGGGTGCGGTGATGGCGGTG
>JAKACL010000065.1 GCA_021821425.1 Pseudomonadota bacterium | reverse complement strand
GAACGCACCCGCGCGCTGATCCGCGCCGCCGGGCTGCCGGACGTGGCGCCGGACCTCGGCGTCGATACGTATCTGGAATACATGGGCCACGACAAGAAGGTCGAGGGCGGAAAAATGCGCTTCGTGCTGCTGAAGAAGCTGGGCGAGGCGGCGATCACCGGCGACGTGCCGGAGCCGGTGCTGCGCGAGACCCTGACAACGTGCGCTGCCGCCTGAGCATGCATCGCCATACATAACAAAAACAATGGCTCTTTCACCATTATGTGTTGTTCCTTGGCAAACGCTCTGAAATTACGCGCTATCCGTAGGTCGGGAAGACCTTCCCGACACCCCCGCACACCCCCGCCCGTTGCGTCGGGAAGGTATTCCCGACCTACGGCATCTACGGCATCCTGAGCATGCATCGCCAGACATAATATAAATAATCGATTGTATTAATCGTGGTTTGTGCCAATAATGCAAACCATGATTTCCGATAACATTTACACAGTGCTGCATCGGCTTGGGGCGCGTCTGCGTGCGCAGCGCCTGTTGCGCAACGAGCCGCAGGCCCGCTTCGCCGCGCGCCTGGGCGTATCGGTGCCGACGTTGAGACGGCTGGAGCAGGGCGACGCCAGCGCGCAGGTCGGCCACTGGCTGGCGGCGCTGGAGGTGCTGGGGCGGTTGCACGAAGCCGAGGCCTGGCTCGCGCCGCAGACCAGCCTGTTCGCCGCCGCCGAGGCCGCGCCGCCCCAGCGGCAGCGCGCGCGGCGGCGCAAGGACGCTGCGTGATCCGGCTCGACGTCTGGCTGACGCTGCCAGATGGCGCGCGGCTGACATGCGGCGAGCTGGCATTCGCCGACGCCGACGCGCAAGGGCGCTATGCCAGCGCGTTCCGCTATGTTCCCGGCTATCTCGCCGACGCGCGCGCATTCGCGCTCGATCCCGTTGCGCTGCCGCTGACCGGCGAGGAATTCCAGTCGATCCAGCTCAATCCCCCCTTGCTTGCGTTCGAAGACGCCCTGCCCGATGTCTGGGGCCGGCGGCTGCTGGTGCTGAAACATGGCCTCAAGCGCGGCCAGCAGGGCGAACCGCATCTGCTGCAAGTGCTGGGTGGCACGGCGCTGGGCGCACTGGCCTTTGCGCGCTCGGGCGAAATCCCGCAGGCAACGGATACGGAGGCCGACGGCTTGGCGCTTGCCGAACTGGCCGATGCGGCGGCGCGGCTGGAAGCGGGCGAGGCGGTCGACGACAGCAGCCGCTTGCTGCTGGCAGCCGGGAGTTCGCCGGGCGGTGCTCGCCCCAAGGCGCTTGTGCGCGACGCGGAAGGGCACTGGATCGCCAAGTTTTCCAGCCGGCGCGACGATTGCGACATGGTTGGGCTGGAGGCGGCAGGCCTTGCACTCGCCCGGCGCGCGGGCCTGACCGTGCCGGATTTCAGCTTGGCGGCGCTGCCGGGCGGGCGGCGCGCTTTGCTGGTCAGGCGCTTCGACCGCACACAGGCTGGCCGCCTGCACATGCTGAGTTTTCGTGCGGTGCTCCAGGCCAGTGGGTTTTATGTGCTGGGTTACGCCGATCTGGTCGCCGTGCTGCGCCGCCATGGTGTTGCGCCGGAGACCGACGTCCCGCGGCTGTATCGGCAGATGGTGTTCAATGCGCTGCTCGGCAATACCGACGATCACCTGAAGAATTTCTGGCTGCTGCGCGATGCCGCGGGATGGCGGCTGTCGCCCGCCTTCGATCTGCTGCCCGATACGGCCGGGTTGCGCGAACACGTGCTGCGCTTCGACCTGACGCCGACCGCGCCGGGCCCTGCCGGGCTGGCGGCCCTGGGGCGAAAGTGGGGCGTGTCGGGCGCGGCGGCCATCGTGGACGCGGTGTGTGTCGCGCTGGCGGAGTTCGCCCCGGTTGCGGCAGACTGCGGGGTGCCGCACACTGACATCGAGCGCTTCGCTCCCGACATCGCCAGACGCCTACGCCCATGAACGAACTTGCCTCCTACGCCGCGCATTCCAGTCAAACCCGCGGGCGCCGGCACGCCGAACCGTCCGCCGCGCCGCGCTCCGAATTCCAGCGCGACCGCGACCGCATCATCCATTCCACCGCGTTCCGGCGGCTGGAATACAAGACCCAGGTGTTCGTCAACCACGAGGGCGACCTCTTCCGCACGCGGTTGACCCACAGCCTGGAAGTGGCGCAGATCGGCCGCACCATCGCGCGAATCCTGAACCTGAACGAGGATCTGGTGGAGGCGGTGGCGCTGGCGCACGACCTCGGCCATACACCGTTCGGCCACGCCGGGCAGGATGCGCTCAACGCCTGCATGCGCGAGCACGGCGGCTTCGAGCACAACCTGCAGTCGCTGCGCGTGGTGGATCTGCTCGAAGAACGCTACGCCGAATTCGACGGCTTGAACCTCACCTTCGAGGCGCGCGAGGGCATCCTCAAGCACTGCTCGCTCGGCAATGCGGAGAAACTCGGCGACGTCGGACAGCGCTTTCTCGACAAGCAGCAGCCCTCGCTGGAGGCGCAGATCGCCAACCTGGCCGACGAGATCGCCTACAACAACCACGACGTCGACGATGGCCTGCGCTCGGGGCTGATCACCGAAGCGCAGCTGGCGGAGGTGCAGCTGTTCGCGCGTCACCAGGGCGAGGTGCGCGCCCGCTATCCGGCATTGAATGGCCGCCGCGTGGTGACCGAAACGGTGCGCCGCATGATCAACACGCTGATCCTCGACCTGGTCAATACGACGCGGATCAACATCGAAAACAGCGGCGTGCAGACGCTCGGCGACGTGCGTGCCGCGCCGCCGCTGGCGGCCTTCAGCCCGGCGCTGCTGGACGAGCACCGCGAGCTGAAGCGCTTCCTGCACCGGCATCTGTACCGCCATTACAAGGTCGCGCGCATGAGCGCCAAGGCCGGCCGCATCGTCAGCGACCTTTATACCGCCTTCACCGGCGATGCGCGCCTGCTGCCGCCCGAGCACCAGGCGCGCGAATCGCTCGAAGGCGCGCGCGCCGTGGCCGACTACATCGCCGGCATGACCGACCGCTACGCCATGCGCGAGCACCGGCGCATTTTCGCGGTGGAAGAAATCTACAGCTGACCCTCGGACGCCCGGTGTGCCCCGCACGACGGCGGCCATCGAGGTCTGAGACCGTCGCAACCCGTGCACCCGATCCCCGGCGGATTCACCCGCCCGGCGGCAGCGCCCGCGCCACCACCCAGCAGTTTACTTCGGCTGCGCCGGCGCGCTTGAGCGTCGCGGCCAGTTCGTCGAGGCTGGTGCCGGTCGTCATCACGTCGTCGATCAGCGCGATGCGCTGCCCCTTGACTTCACCCGAACACGTGAAAGCGCCGCGCACATTGCGCCGTCGCGCGTCGTGCTTCAGGCCCATTTGCGGCGGGGTGTCGCGGGTGCGCCGGCAGCTGTCGAGGTCGAGCGGCAGGTCGAGCTGCCGGGCCACCGTCTGCGCGATTTCGGTGGCGTGATTGAAGCCGCGCTCGCGGATACGGACGGGATGCAGCGGCATGGGCATCAGGCGGTCGGGGCGGGGGGCGTGCGCGGCGGCCTGGGCCAGGCAGGTACCCAGCACCGGCGCAATCGCAAGCTGGCCGTGGTATTTCAGGCGCGGAATCATCCGGTCGAGCGGGAACGCATAGGCCAGCGCGACATGGGTGCGGTCGAATGCGGGCGGGTGCTTGAGACAGGCGCCGCACACCTGGCCGTCCGGCGTCGGCGTGGCGCATTGCGGACATTGCGGCTGGCGGTGCCAGGGCAGGTCGGCCAGGCAGTCCGGGCACAGCGTCGGGGTCGCACGGGCCCCGCACAGCACGCAGGTGGGCGGGAAAAGGCGATTAAATAATGAGCTGATGTTCAATTGGATGACCGTCCGAATTTGACAGCCGCGCCGCTGCCCCCGAAAATCCCGGCCATGAAAGCCAAACGCGTCATTTCCGCCTCGTCCTCCCGCTTCGCCGCCCAGCTGTTCAACATCATCACCGTCGCGGCCTTGTTGATTTCGCTGACGGCGCTGCTGCTGGGCAAGCTGCTGGCCAGCCACAAGATCGGCTTTCTGCCGTTCGTGCTGTCGCTGCCGCCGGTGATGCTGTGGCTGGGGGCGTCGATCTTCGTCTACGCCAGCATCGCCCACCATCCCAACCCGCGCACCACGCATTACAACAAGTGGGCAGGCTACCGCTTTTACGGCGTGATGGGCAGCCTGATGGTGATCGGTCCGGCGATCTACGGCCTGCTCGACGGCTGGCAGGGCTTGATGCTGGTGCTGGGGACGGCGGTCGCGATCATCGTGCCGTGGGCGATATACGACATTTACAAGGCCGCGCGCGAGCCGTGGACAGATTTGACGATCGAGGTGGCAATCAATGAATGACATGACTCAACCCGTGGTGCGCCGTTCGGTGGCCGACATCGACGCACTGTTCGCGCTGCCGTTCGCCGACCTGATGTTCCAGGCGCAGACCGTGCACCGCGCGCACTTCGACCCCAACAAGGTCCAGCTCTCCACCCTGCTGTCGATCAAGACCGGCGGCTGCTCCGAGGACTGCGGCTACTGCCCGCAGTCGGCGCGCTACGATGCCGGCGTGGAAAGCCAGGGTCTGCTGAATCTGGACGACGTGCTGACCGCCGCCCGTGCCGCCAAGGCTGCCGGCGCCTCGCGCTTCTGCATGGGCGCGGCGTGGCGCGGGCCGAAGCAGCGCGACCTCGAGCCTGTGCTCGACATGGTGCGCGAGGTGAAGGCGCTGGGGCTGGAAACCTGCGCCACGCTGGGCATGCTGAAGGACGGCCAGGCCGAGCAGCTGAAGGACGCCGGGCTCGACTACTACAACCACAACCTCGACACCGCGCCCGAGTTCTACGGCGACATCATCACCACCCGCGAATACCAGGACCGGCTCGACACGCTGGAAAGAGTCCGCCACGCGGACCTGCACGTGTGCTGCGGCGGCATCGTCGGCATGGGTGAATCGCGCACCCAGCGCGCGGGACTGATCGCGCAACTGGCGAGCCTCGATCCGCAGCCGGAATCGGTGCCGATCAACCTGCTGGTGCAGGTCGAAGGCACACCGCTCGCCGGCACCGAGGCGCTCGAGCCGCTGGAATTCGTGCGCACCATCGCGGTGGCACGCATCTGCATGCCGCAGAGCTTCGTGCGCCTGTCGGCCGGCCGCCAGCAGATGAGCGACGCGGTGCAGGCGCTGTGCTTCCTCGCAGGCGCCAACTCGATCTTCTACGGCGAAAAGCTGCTCACCACCGGCAACCCGGAATGGGAGCGCGACCAGCGCCTGTTCGAGTCGCTGGGCCTGACCGCACTGTGAGTTTCGCTGTGATATGAGTTTTGCCGGGCTGACCCGCCTGCAGCAGGGTCTTGCGGCGCTGAAGGCCGAACACCTCGATCGCCATCGCCGCCTGCTCGACGGCGCGCAGGGTGCGCACGTAACGATCGACGGCCAGCGCGTCGTCTCCTTCTGCAGCAACGATTACCTGGGGCTTGCCGCCGATCCGGCGCTGGTGGCTGCTGCGCATGCCGCGCTCGACCAATGCGGCGTCGGCGCTGGGGCGGCGCACCTCATCACCGGCCACCATCGTTTCCACGACGACTTCGAAGCGGCCTTCGCGCGCTTCGTCGGCAAGCCGGCCGCGCTGCTGTTTTCCACCGGCTATCTGGCCAATCTCGGCGTGCTCACCGCGCTCGCAGCCAAGAAGGGCGAAGTCTTCGCCGACAAGCTCAACCACGCCTCGCTGGTCGATGCCGCGCAGCTGTCGGGCGCGAGCTTCACCCGCTATCGCCACAACGATCTGGCGCAGCTCGAAGGTCAGCTGGCAGCGAGTACGGCGCAGGACAAGTTGATCGTCAGCGATCTGGTGTTCAGCATGGACGGCGACGTGGCGCCGGTCGACGCGCTGCTCGATCTCGCCGAGCGCTACGACGCCTGGTTGTATCTCGACGACGCGCACGGCTTCGGCGTGCTGGGTGACGGCCGCGGCGGCCTGACCGAGCGCGCCCGCGCGAGCGATCGCGTGATCTATCTCGCCACGCTCGGCAAGGCGGCCGGCGTGTCCGGCGCGGCGGTGACGGCGCATCAAAGCGTGATCGACTGGCTGATCCAGAAGGCGCGCCCCTACATCTACACCACTGCGTCGCCGCCGCTGCTGGCCGCGTGCCTCATGGAAAGCCTGCGCCAGATCGAGGCGGGCGAAGCCCGGCGCGCGCGGCTCGCCCGCTATATCGCGCAGCTGCGCGCAGGCCTGGCCGACCTGAAGCGGGGCACGCTGATGCCGTCCGCCACGCCGATCCAGCCGCTGGTGATCGGCGCCAACGAGGAAGCGGTGCGGTTGTCGCAGGCGCTGCTTGAGCGCGGCCTCCTGGTGCCCGCGATCCGCACGCCGACGGTGCCTGCCGGCACGGCGCGTCTGCGCATCACGCTATCGGCCGCGCACAGCGCGGACGACGTCGCGCAACTGGTCGAGGCCCTGCATGGCCTCGCCTGAACCCGTGCTCGCGCTGCTGCACGGCTGGGGCATGAACGCCCGCGTGTTCGATGCGCTGGCGGAATTGCTGGCCGCCGATTTCGACGTGCGCGCGCTCGACCTGCCGGGCCACGGCGGGCGCGATGCGCTTGCCGAAAACACCCTGCAGGCCTGGGCGGACGACCTCGCGCAGCAACTGCCGGACGGCGCCACATTGCTGGGCTGGTCGCTCGGCGGGCAGGTGGCGATGCGCGCCGCGCTCGACCATCCACACAAGGTGGCGCGCCTGGTGCTGCTGGCGTCGACCCCGAAATTTCTTGCCGCGCAGGACTGGACGCGCGGCATGGCGCCGGCGGACCTGGAGGATTTCGGCGCTGCGCTGCGGGCCGACCCGCAGGCGACGCTGCTGCGTTTTCTGAGCCTGCAGACGCGCGGCATGGACGACCAGAAGACCCTGCTGCAGCGCTTGCGTAAGACCCTGCTGGCCGCGCCCGTCGCGCACGATGCGGCGCTGGCGGGGGGGCTCGCGATCCTGCGCGACACCGACCTGCGCGAGGACCTGCCGCGCCTGACCCAGCCGACCCTGGTGCTGCACGGCGCGCTCGATACATTGACGCCGGCGTCGGCCGGCGCCTGGCTGGCGGAAACCCTGCCGCACGTGCGGCACGTCGAATTGGCCCGCGCCGCGCATGCGCCGCATCTGTCGCACGGCGCGGAAGTCGCCGCGGCGATCGGACGCTTTGCCCATGACTGAACCCGAACTTGATTTCGCCGAAGTGCGGCGCTCCTTCGATCACGCCGCCGCCCGCTACGACGCCCACGCGGTGCTGCAGCGCGAGGTGTGCGACCGCCTGCTGGAGCGCCTCGAATTCACCGCGCTGAAGCCGGCGCGCGTGCTCGATGCCGGCTGCGGCACCGGCTATGGCCTCGCGCACCTGCGCGCGTGCTATGCGGAGTCCGAGCTGTGCGCGCTCGATATCGCGCCCGCCATGCTCGACGCCGCGCGCGCACGCCTGCCGCAAGCGACGTGGGCACGGCGCGCCCTGCAACGCCTCACGCCGCAGGCTTCGCGCGTCACGCATCTGGTGTGCGCCGACATGGCGCGTCTGCCGCTGGCGGCCAGCAGCATGAACCTGGTGTGGTCGAGCCTGGCGCTGCAGTGGGCGCACGATCTGGAAGCTGCGTTCAGGGGCTTCCATCAGGTACTGGCGCCTGGGGGGCTGGTGATGTTCGCTACCTTCGGACCCGATACGCTGAAGGAATTGCGCGCGGCCTTTGCGTCCGTCGACGATGCGCCGCACGTCAACCGTTTCATCGACCTGCACGACATCGGCGACATGCTGATCCACGCCGGGTTTTCCAGCCCGGTGATGGAAATGGAAATGTTGACGCTGACCTATGCCGACCTGAAGACGCTCATGCGCGACCTCAAGGGCATCGGCGCCCACAACGCGGCGACGGCGCGACGGCGCGGCCTGCTGGGCAAGTCGGCGTGGGCGCGGCTGGAGCGGGCCTACGAATCCAACCGGGTTGAAGGGCGCCTGCCTGCCACCTTCGAGGTGATCTACGGCCACGCGTGGGTCGGCGACAAACTGCAACGCGAGGACGGTCGCCAGGTCATCCAGTTCGCGATCGGCGAGCGCAAACGAAAACTGGGGCGCGTGTGAAGGGGCTGTTCGTCACCGGCACCGATACCGGCGTCGGCAAAACGCGGGTGGCGCTGGCGCTGATCCGGGCGCTGCGCGCGCGCGGCCTGCGCGTGGCGGCGATGAAGCCGGTGGCGGCGGGCTGCGCGCCCGGCGGGCTGAATGAGGACGTGACGGCGCTGTTGCAGGCCGCCAATGCCACCGCCGATATCCGTGATGTGAATCCCTATGCCTTCGAGCCGGCGATTGCGCCGCATATTGCAGCCCAGCAGGCAGGAGTGCGGATCGAAGTGGGCGTCATCGCCGATGCTTTTGCGCGGCTGGCCGCTGCGGCCGATGTGGTGGTGGTCGAAGGCGCAGGCGGCTGGCGCGTGCCGCTGAATGAAGACGAAGACATGGCCGACCTGGCGCAGCGTCTCGGGCTGCCGGTCGTGCTGGTGGTGGGCCTGCGTCTCGGTTGCCTCAATCACGCGATGCTGACGGCCGAATCGATCGCGCAGCGGCACCTGCCATGGGCGGGCTGGGTCGGCAATCAGATCGACCCGACGATGATTTTCCAGGCCGAAAATGTAGCGGCGCTGCAGGCGCGATTGCCGGGGCCGCGCCTCGGTGTGCAGGCTTTCCAATCTGCAGGATTTTCTGCGGAATGCATGCCGCAATGGCTGACGCTGCCTGTAGAGTTAGATAATTAAAATATTCTAAAATAACAATATTTTATAAATAAATCAATAACTTAATACCATCGTACCGCTTGTTCAGGGACGGAGCGTCGTGGTACTGTCCGCGACATATTGCCGCACGTGGTTTCCGCGATTCCTGACATGCACCAGGTGAAGTTGGACGACTGTGAGGGCGGGTCTGCAGGCGCGTTTGTCTTTCGATCCCGCCCCAATCATTCGCTGACCCGTACTCAGGAACGGCTCGTTTTCTGGAGCCTGGCGGCAGTGTGCTTTGCCATGGCGATCGGCTTCGCGTATCTGGGTTACTGGCTGATTCTGCCGTTTGCCGGACTGGAGATCGGCTTGCTGGCCTGGGCTTTCGAAGCGCTGCGCAGGCGGGCGGGGGACTACGAAACCCTGCTGATCGACGGCGACGCGGTGGTGCTGGAATGGCATTGCGGCACCCGCGCCGGCCGTCGTGAAATGAACCGGCAGTGGGCGCGTGTGGTGTGCGACTGCAGGTCGCCCGGCAGGGATTGCCGACTCAGTCTGAGTTCGCATGGCCGGGCGACGGAAGTGGGACAGTATCTGAGCGACGAGGCGCGGCTGCAGCTGGCCGCCACGTTGCGCAGCAGGTTGCAGGGATAACGAGCGCGCAGGTTGCAGGCCGTAACGCAACGCACGCCGCAACGACACCAATAATTTGGGGACGAGAGGACGGGGGACGCGATGAAACAGAAGTGGCAACGTGTAGGGATGATCGGGGCAGTGCTGGCTTTCAGTCAGTCGGCACTGGCAGAGTACGCTTACAACCTGCAAATACCGGCAAGCAAGGTGGCGCAGGATGTGTTCGACCTGCACAACCTGATCATGCTGGTGTGTCTGGGTATCTTCATCGTGGTGTTCGGCGCAATGTTCTATTCGCTGCTGAAGCACCGCAAATCAGTGGGCCACAAGGCCGCACATTTCCATGAAAACACTACCGTCGAAGTGATCTGGACGGTGATCCCGTTTGCGATCCTGATGGGCATGGCCTATCCCGCCGCCAAGGTGGTGATCGACATGAAGGACACCAGCAATCCTGACATGACGATCAAGATCACCGGTTACCAGTGGAAGTGGGGCTACGACTACCTCAACGATGGCGTCAGCTTCTACAGCACCCTGGCGACGCCGCGCGAGCAGATCGAAGGCAAGGCCGAGAAGGGCGAGCACTACCTGCTCGAGGTCGACGAGCCGATGGTGGTGCCGGTCGGCAAGCGCGTACGCCTGTTGATCACCGCCAACGACGTGCTGCACGCCTGGTGGGTGCCCGCGCTCGGCGCCAAGCAGGATGCGATTCCCGGTTTCATCCGCGACAGCTGGTTTACCGCCGACAAGATCGGCACCTACCGCGGCCAGTGCGTCGAGCTGTGCGGCAAGGACCATGGCTTCATGCCGATCGTGGTCGAAGTGGTCTCGGAAGAAGACTACGCGGCCTGGGTGGCGAAAAAGAAAGGGTCAGCGGCAGTCGCGACGGCGGACAACACCCGCACCTTCGAGATGTCGGAACTGGTGACGCGCGGCGAGCAGGTCTATCAGGCCAATTGTGCCGCCTGCCACCAGGCCAACGGCATGGGGATGGCGGGCGTGTTCCCGGCGATCAGCGGCTCGCCGGTCGCAACCGGCCCGATCGCCGCGCACATCGATATCGTGATGAACGGCAAACCGGGCACGGCAATGGCAGCCTTCGCCGGCCAGCTGTCCGATGCCGACATCGCGGCGGTGGTGACCTACCAGCGCAATGCGTGGGCCAACAAGACGGGTGATCAGGTCCAGCCTGCCGATATCGCCGCAGCACGGAGTGGGGCCGCCAGCGAAGCCGCCTCACCCGCAGCGCAGTAAACAAAATCAAGAGGAGAGCACACGATGACTGATGCTGCACACGCCCACGACGATCATGGCCACGGTCACCCGACCGGGATCATGCGCTGGTTGACCACCACCAACCACAAGGATATCGGTTCGCTGTATTTGTGGTTCGCACTCATCATGCTGTTCGCGGCAGGTTCGATGGCGCTGCTGATCCGTGCCGAACTGTTCCAGCCCGGCCTGCAACTGACCAACCCGGACTTCTTCAACCAGCTCACCACCATGCACGGGCTGATCATGATCTTTGGCGTGATCATGCCGGCCTTCTCGGGCTTCGCGAACTGGCAGGTGCCGCTGATGCTGGGCGCGCCCGACATGGCGTTCCCGCGCATGAACAACTGGGCATTCTGGCTGTTGCCGATGGCCGGCCTGATGCTGATGGCCTCGTTCCTGTTGCCGGGCGGCGCGGTCGCGGGGGGCTGGACGATGTATCCGCCGCTGTATATCCAGGGCGGCATTTCCTACGACCTGACGATTCTGGCCGTCCACATCATGGGCCTGTCGTCGATCATGGGGTCGATCAACATCATCACCACCATTCTCAACATGCGTGCCCCTGGCATCACGTTGATGAAGATGCCGCTGTTCGTGTGGACCTGGCTGATCACCGCCTACCTGCTGATCGCCACCATGCCGGTCCTGGCGGGTGCGGTGACCATGCTGCTGACCGATCGAAACTTCGGCACGCACTTCTTCAACGCGGCCGGCGGCGGCGACCCGGTGATGTTCCAGCACATTTTCTGGTTCTTCGCCCACCCCGAGGTGTACATCCTGATCCTGCCGGCCTTCGGCATCGTCTCGCAGGTGATTCCGACCTTCGCCCGCAAGCCGCTGTTCGGCTACGCGTCGATGGTGTACGCGACGGCTTCGATCGCGATCCTGTCGTTCATCGTGTGGGCGCACCACATGTTTACGGTGGGGATGCCCGCTGCCGCGCAGCTGTTCTTCATGTTCTCGACCATGCTGATCGCGGTGCCGACCGGGGTGAAGGTCTTCAACTGGGTGGCCACGATGTGGAAGGGGTCGATGACCTTCGAGACTCCGATGCTGTTCGCCATCGCCTTCGTCTGCCTGTTCACCATCGGCGGCTTCTCCGGCCTGGTGCTGGCGATTGCGCCGGTCGACATCCAGTTGCACGACACCTACTACGTGGTGGCGCACTTCCATTACGTGCTGGTCTCCGGTGCGCTGTTTGCGATCTTCGCCGGCATT
>JAKACL010000064.1 GCA_021821425.1 Pseudomonadota bacterium | reverse complement strand
TCCGATCTTGGCCGAGGCGCCGTCCGAGCCATAGAAAGCGTGCCCCAGCCCGGTCAGAGCAGCCAGCCGCTCCGACAGTGCCACCACAGGTTCGTGGGTGGCACCGGCGAGCATCACATGCTCGATTTTTCCGAGCTGGTCGGTGATGGCGGCATTGATGCGCGGATTGCAATGGCCAAACAAGTTGACCCACCAGCTTGAAATCGCGTCCAGGTAGCGCCGCCCGTCCGGATCGATCAGCCACGGCCCCTCGCCGCGCGCGATCGCAAGCGGCGGCGCGGCTTCCAGCTGCTTCATCTGGGTGCAGGGGTGCCAGACGGCGGCACGGGTGCGGCTTAAAAGATCGTCCATGGACTTGAAATTGTCACCTTGCGCCCCTACTATTAGCACTCGACAGCGGCGAGTGCTAACAACGCGCCCGCCGCTTCTCTACTTTTCGGGCAGCAAACGCTGCCGGTTATCAACGTTACCGCAATGGAGACTTTGCAATGAAAATCCGTCCTCTGCACGACCGAGTGATTGTCAAGCGCATGGAAGAAGAGCGCAAGACCGCTTCCGGAATCGTCATCCCCGACACCGCCACCGAGAAGCCCGATCAGGGTGAAGTGATCGCCGTCGGCGCCGGCAAGAAAGACGACCAGGGCAAGCTGATCCCGCTGGACGTGAAAGTCGGCGACCGCGTGCTGTTCGGCAAATACGCCGGCCAGGCCGTCAAGGTCGAGGGCGAGGAGCTGCTGGTGATGCGCGAAGAAGACATCATGGGCGTGGTCGAGAAGTAATCGCTTTTCAGTAAGCGAACGCTCACACGCAATCCAACCGAATTCAAATCAGGAGTAAAGCAATGGCTGCAAAAGACGTACGTTTTGGCGATTCCGCGCGTCACCGCATGGTGGCAGGTGTCAACGTTCTGGCTGACGCCGTCAAGGTGACCCTCGGCCCCAAGGGCCGCAACGTGGTGCTCGACCGTTCCTTCGGTGCCCCCACCGTGACCAAGGACGGCGTGTCGGTCGCCAAGGAAATCGAGCTGAAGGACAAGCTGGAGAACATGGGCGCGCAGATGGTGAAGGAAGTCGCTTCGCGCACGTCCGACGTCGCCGGTGACGGCACCACCACCGCCACCGTGCTGGCGCAATCCATCGTCAACGAAGGCATGAAGTACGTGGCCGCCGGCATGAACCCGATGGACCTGAAGCGCGGCATCGACAAGGCCGTGATCGCGATCACCGCCGAGCTGAAGAAGATCTCGGTTCCCTGCGCCAGCAGCAAGGAAATCGCCCAGGTCGGTTCCATTTCCGCCAACTCCGACGCTTCGATCGGCGACATCATCGCCGCCGCGATGGACAAGGTCGGCAAGGAAGGCGTGATCACGGTCGAGGACAGCTCGGGTCTGGAAAACGAGCTCGACGTCGTCGAGGGCATGCAGTTCGACCGCGGCTACCTGTCGCCCTACTTCATCAACAACCCCGACAAGCAGATGGCGATCATGGAAGATCCGTTCATCCTCTTGTTCGACAAGAAGATCTCCAACATCCGCGATCTGCTGCCCGTACTGGAGCAAGTCGCCAAGGCCGGCAAGCCGCTGATGATCGTCGCCGAAGACGTCGACGGCGAAGCGCTCGCCACCCTGGTGGTCAACAACATCCGCGGCATCCTCAAGACCTGCGCCGTCAAGGCGCCGGGCTTCGGCGACCGTCGCAAGGCGATGCTGGAAGACATGGCCATCCTGACCGGCGGCACCGTGATCGCCGAAGAAGTCGGTCTTTCCCTGGAGAAAGCCCAGCTGACCGACCTCGGCCGCGCCAAGCGCATCGAGATCGGCAAGGAAAACACCACCATCATCGACGGCGCCGGCGATGCCAACGCGATCAAGGGTCGCATCAGCCAGATCAACAAGCAGATCGACGAAGTGACCAGCGACTACGACAAGGAAAAGCTGCAGGAGCGCAAGGCCAAGCTGGCCGGCGGTGTTGCGGTGATCAAGGTTGGCGCTGCGACCGAAGTCGAGATGAAGGAAAAGAAGGCCCGCGTCGAAGACGCGCTGCACGCCACCCGTGCCGCCGTTGAAGAAGGCATCGTCCCCGGCGGCGGCGTTGCACTGCTGCGCGCCAAGGCCGTGGCCGCTGCAATCAAGGGCGACAACCACGACCAGGACGCCGGCGTGAAAATCGTGCTGCGCGCGATCGAGGAGCCGCTGCGCCAGATCGTCAAGAACTGCGGCGAAGAGCCCTCGGTCGTGGTCAACAAGGTTCTCGAAGGCAAGGGCAATTACGGCTACAACGCGCAGACCGGCGAATACGGCGACATGGTGGCGATGGGCGTGCTCGACCCCACCAAGGTCACCCGCACCGCGCTGCAGAACGCCGCGTCGATCGCCAGCCTGATGCTGACCACCGACTGCATGGTCGCCGACCTGCCGGAAGACAAGCAGTCGGCCATGCCGATGGGCGGCGGCGACATGGGCGGTATGGGTGGCATGGGCATGATGTAAGCGACGCTTCCGCGTTTTGCCGCACGGTTTCACCCGTGTGCCAAAAGACGGCCCAGCAAAAAGCCCCGCCTCGTGCGGGGCTTTTTCATTCAGTTCGGCTATTATTTTTGGCAACTGGGAGAGCCGCCATGCAACGTGCCACACGCGAATACGCCCGCAGTCTCCGCCAGCATCGCCGCTGGCTGGAACGCATGCGCGCGCTCGGCCATGTCGCGCGCGCCAGTGCGGCAACCTGGCTGAACGCCGGCACGGCGCCGCGCACATGAGCGCCGCGCTGCCGCTCGCCAACAGCCTGCACCGCGCCGCGCTCGGCGCGCTCAGGCAGCAGGCGCCGTTTGCCGCCATGCACGAAGACGACGTGCTGTGGCTGGTGCAGCGTTTGTCGGTGGCCTATTACTCGCGCGACGCGACGCTCCTGGCGCCGTCCGAAGCCCCGCCCGATTCGCTTTTCATCGTCAAGCAGGGCACCGTAAGCGGCGACACCGCGGACGGGCAGACCGTGCTGCAGCTGGCCGCCGGAGAAATGTTTCCGCTCGGCGCGTTGCTTGCCGGACGCGGCGCCGCCAACCGCTACGTCGCGGCGACCGACACCTTCTGCTATCTGCTGCCCGCTGCGGACTTCCACGCGCTGCTGGAAACGAGCCCCGAGTTCAACGATTTCTGCACCCGGCGCATCGCCAGCCTGCTGGAGGAATCGCAGCGCGCGGTGCAGGCCGAATACGCGCTGGCGCTCGACGACGACGGCCGCTTTGCGCGTCCGCTGGCCAGCCTGGTGCGGCGCGCACCGCTGGCAACACTGGCAACCACGCCGCTGGCCGAGGCGCTGGCTGCCATGGAGCGTGCCCGCGTCGGCTCGGTGGTGGTCACCGGCGACGCCGGCCAGCCCATCGGCATCCTTACGCTGAAGGATGTGTTGGGACGCGTGACGCTGGCTGGCGTGCCGCTCGCCACGCCGATCAGCGCGGTGATGACGCAGCAGCCGGCAACCCTCGGGGCCGATGCGCCGGTGGCCGATGCGCTGCTGCTGATGGCGCGCGAAGGCATCCATCACATCCCGCTGGTGCGCGACGGCCGGCTGGTCGGCGTGATTTCCGAAAAGGATGTGTTCGCGCTGCGCCGCCTGTCGGTGGAGGGCATCACCGCCGCGATTGCCCGCACCGACGACCCCGGCCGTCTGCCCGCGCTGGCGACCGACATCGGCGATCTAGCGCACAGCCTGCTGGCGCAGGGCATGGACGCGGAAAACCTCACCGCGGTCATTTCCAGTCTCAACGACCGCCTCACCGAGCGGCTGATCACGCTGGAAAGCGAACACGACGCCGCACTGGCCGGGCTGAACTGGTGCTGGCTGGCGCTGGGGTCGGAAGGCCGCATGGAGCAGACGCTTGCGACCGATCAGGACAACGCGCTGATTTTTTCGGCGGCCGACGACGCCCAGCGCGAGGCGCTGCTGCGCTTTGCGCTGCGGGTGAACAAGCGGCTCGACGCCTGCGGCTTTCCGCTGTGCCGCGGCGACATCATGGCGAGCAATCCGAAGTGGTGCCTGTCGTTGGCCGAGTGGCAGCAGCAGTTCACCCAGTGGATCGATCACGGCAGTCCCGACGCGCTGCTGCACGCCAGCATTTTTTTCGACTTTCGTCCGCTGACCGGCGATGCCGCACCGGCGCTCGAACTGCGTGCCTGGCTCAACCGGGCAGCGCAAGGGAACCCGCGTTTTCTCCACCAGATGGCCGGCAACGCGCTGCGCAACCGCCCGCCGCTGGGCCTGGTGCGCGACTTCGTGCTGTCCGAGGACGACGCCCATCCGCATACGATCGATCTCAAGCTCAACGGCGCCATGCCCTTCGTCGATGCGGCGCGCATTTTCGCGCTGGCTGCCGGCAGCCCGCAGACCAACACCGCCAAGCGGCTGCGCGAGGCCGCGCGCGCGCTGAACATTCCCGACGCCGAACTGGCCGACTGGAATCGCGCGTTCCACTTTCTGCAGCTGCTGCGCCTGCGCCATCAGCACGGGCAGCAGCGCGCCCGCCAGACGCCCGACAACCACCTCGATCCCGACACGCTGAATCCGCTCGACCGCCGCATCCTGAAAGAAGCGCTGCGCCAGGCGCGCAAGGTGCAGGCGCGCCTGGCGATGGACTACAAGCTGTGATCTGGCCGTTCGCCCGGCCGCTGCCGCCGCTGGATGCGGCGAGCAGTGCGCGGCGCGACGCGCTGACCCGCGAAAAAGCCGATCTCAGACAGCCGCTCGCCGGCCTGCGCTGGTGCGTGGTCGACACCGAAACCGGCGGATTCGATGCAGAGCGCGACGCGCTGCTGTCGATCGGCGCGGTGGCGATCGAACACGGCCGGATTGCGCTCGAGAGCAGCCTGGAAGTCGGCCTGACGCAGGCGCACGCGACCGCGGAGTCCAACATTCTGATCCACGGCATCAGCGCCAGCGAACAGCGCGCCGGCGACCCGCCGCACAGCGCGCTGCTCGACTGGCTGGAGTTCGCCGGCGCCTCGCCGCGGGTGGCCTTTCACGCGGCGTTCGACCAGGCGGTGCTGCAGCGCGCCGAACGCGAACACCTCGGCGTATCCACCGCGGCACCATGGTTCGATGCCGCCGTGGTCGCGCCGCTGCTGTTTCCCGACGCCGCGCCGCACTGCCGCCAGCTCGACGACTGGCTGGCGCATTTCGGCATTGCGGTCTACGCGCGCCACGGCGCGCTGGCCGATGCCTATGCCACCGCCGAACTCTGGCTGGTGCTGCTGGACGCCGCACAACGCAATCATCTCGGCACCGCACATCAACTGCGCAACCTGCTGCAGGCACGTCGATGGCTATCAGCACATTAGTGCCTACTAATCTGTTTGTGGGCTCCGCTACAAATACATACACTCCGCGCACGCGCGACTTCTATTAATAAAGCGCGTTCCCCACTCACGGTCACGGAGGAATTGCCATGCAGTTGTCGGAGAGACATCAAGAGTACTGGCGCAAGAATCTGCGTATCACTGCAGTCCTGCTTGCCATCTGGTTCGTGGTGACATTCGTCGTCATCTACTTTGCCCCGCAGCTCAATGAGATCGTCATCTTGGGCTTCCCCTTCGCCTTCTACATGGGCGCGCAGGGTTCCCTGATCATCTATGTCCTGATCATCTGGTTCTACGCCCGGCGCATGAACCAGCTGGACAATGAGTATGGCGTACAGGAAGGGGAGGAATGACATGACCGCACTCACACAGAGCCAGTTCTATCAACAGCTCAAGAAGTACTACACCTTCTACACCGGCGGCTTCATCGCCTTCGTCATCGTGCTCGCCATCCTCGAGCAGATGGGCCTTCCTCCCAAATGGATCGGCTTTATCTTCCTCGTCGCCACCATCGCCCTGTACGCCGGCATCGGCATCATGTCGAAAACCGCCGACGTGTCGGAGTACTATGTCGCCGGACGCCGCGTACCCGCGCTGTTCAACGGCATGGCCACCGGCGCCGACTGGATGTCGGCCGCGTCCTTCATCGGCATGGCGGGTACCCTGTACCTCGCCGGCTATGACGGCCTGGCCTTCGTGATGGGCTGGACCGGCGGCTATGTGCTGGTGGCGCTGTTTCTCGCGCCCTACCTGCGCAAGTTCGGCCAGTTCACGATTCCGGACTTCCTCGGCTCGCGCTACGGCGGCAACGTCCCGCGCACCATCGGCGTGATCGCCGCCATCATCTGCTCCTTCACGTACGTGGTGGCGCAGATCTACGGCGTCGGCATCATCACCGCCCGCCTCACCGGCATCGAGTTCCAGTACGGTGTGTTCCTCGGTCTGGCCGGTATCCTGGTGTGCTCTTTCCTCGGCGGCATGCGCGCGGTGACCTGGACCCAGGTCGCGCAGTACATCATCCTGATCATCGCCTACATGATCCCGGTGGTGTGGCTGTCGGTGTCGCACACCGGCAACCCGGTGCCGCAAATCGCCTACGGCCAGGTGCTGCAGCAGGTGACGCAGCTGGAAAACGAATTCAACAACCCCGAGACCACCCGGGGCGCAGCCGAAGCCTCGGCGCGAGCGGCCTACAAGGCGCAGCAGGATTCGTTCGAAGCCAAGATCGCGGCGCTGGACGAAGCCGTGGCCGCAGGCACCGGCGACGCCTTCATCGCAGCCCAGCGCGCCGAAGCCGGCAACCCTGCGGATTTCCCGGCCACCGCCGACGCGCTTAAAGAGCAGTGGAAAAAATCGGCTGACGGCGCCAAGGGCAAGACCGGTCCGGTCTCGGCTCACGCCACCCCGTTTGCCGGCAAGGGCGCGGAGGCGAACCTGCTGCGAAGCAATCCCAACGCCACCGAAGCCGAAATCGCCGCTGCCCGGGCCGAAGACCAGGAGGCCTCCGACATCAAGCGCCGCAACTTCATCGCGCTGGTGCTGTGCCTGATGGTCGGTACCGCTTCGCTGCCGCACATCCTGATGCGCTACTACACCACTCCTTCGGTGCGTGAAGCGCGCAAGTCGGTGTTCTGGTCGCTGTTCTTCATCTTCCTGCTGTATTTCACCGCACCTGCGCTGGCGGTGCTGGTCAAGTTCGAGGTCTACAACAACCTGGTCGGCTCGTCGTTCGCGTCGCTGCCAGCCTGGGTTGCGAACTGGTCGGCGGTGGATGCGACGCTGATGAAGATCGTCGATGTCAACCTGGACGGCATCGTGCAGCTCGCCGAAATCACCATCGGCGGCGACCTGGTCGTGCTGGCGACCCCGGAAATCGCCGGTCTGCCCTACGTGATCTCGGGCCTGGTGGCGGCGGGCGGCCTGGCGGCGGCGCTGTCGACGGCGGACGGCCTGCTGCTGACCATCGCCAACGCACTGTCGCACGACGTCTACTACAAGATGATCGACCCGAAGGCTTCCACGGTGCGCCGCCTGGCCATCTCCAAGGGCCTCCTGGTGCTGGTGGCGCTGTTCGCCGCGTACACCGCTTCGCTGAAACCGGGTGACATCCTGTTCCTGGTCGGCGCGGCGTTCTCGCTGGCGGCGTCGGCGTTCTTCCCGGCGCTGGTGCTCGGCGTGTTCTGGAAGCGCGCCAACTACCTCGGCGCGGTCATCGGCATGCTGGCCGGGCTGGGCGTGTGCATGTACTACATGTACATGACCTACCCGTTCTTCGGCGGCGTGGCGGCGAACCAGTGGTTCGACATCGCACCGATCGCGGCCGGCGTGTTCGGCATTCCGATCGGCATCGTCGGCGTCATCGTCGGCTCGCTGATCTCGCGGGCGCCCGGCATCGAAGTCCAGGAGCTGGTCGACCACGTGCGGTATCCGAACCTCGCGGGCGACATCGACACCCGCGCGACCTGATCGTCGCACCCCGTGCGCCCCCGGGCGCGCAACGAAAAGCCAGCCCCGCGGGGCTGGCTTTTTTTCGCCTGCACGGCCCGAATCAACCCAGCCGGCGGGCGTAGTCGCTGCGCTGCGCGTCGCGGATCAGCTGCTGCGCGGTCTGCGGATCGTGCGCCAGCGCATGCTCGATCGCCGCCGTCACCTTGTCCGGTTCGTTGCAGTGATGCCAGGCCATGCCCAGCGCATACCAGGCCAGGCCGTTCATCGGCTGCAGCCGTCCGGCCTCGGTCAGCGCCGCTGCCGCTTCACGATGCCGCCCGTGGCGCGCGTGCAGCATGCCCAGCCCATACCAGGCACGGTCGTTGTTCGGATTCAGTTCGGTCGCCCGCCGGAACGCCTCGATCGCGGCATCGTCCATGCCGCCCTTGTCGCGCGCGTAGGCGAGATTGAACCAGGTGGCCGCGTCGTCCGGCTCGAGCTCGACCGCGCGCGCCAGCCAGGTCTCCGCTGCCGCCCAGCGTTCCTGCTGCCCCTCCAGCCAGCCCAGGGTACGCAGGGTTTCCACATGCCTGGGGTCGGCAAGGTGGCTGTCACGGTAGGCGGCCAGCGCCTGCTCGCGCTTGCCCAGCGCGGTGAGGAGCATGCCTCGCAGGCCATGCCGTACACGGTCGTAATTCATCGGGCATTCATCCAGAGTGGCGTCGGCATCCATTGTCAGGGCCCGGCGGCAGCCTGACAAGCTGCGTTAGAATCATTGCCTCGCCTCCGGAACGCTCGTCATGCCGCTCGACATCCTGCTGGTCAGAATTCTGCTCGCCGTGGTCCAGATCGCCACCCTCGCGCTACTTGGACAGGGGGTGCTGGCGCTGCTGGCCGGCAAATACCGCGAGCAGAACATTTTTTATCGCGTGTTGCGCATCATCACCAGCCCTGCCGTGCGCACCGTGCGCTTCATTACCCCGCGCCTGATTCTCGATGCCCACATTCCCGCGCTCACCTTCTTCGTTCTGCTCTGGTTGTGGATCGCGCTGGCGTTCGCCAAACGCCACCTGTGCGGGCTGCACGGTCTGGCGTGCTGAGCCCGCCCCGCACGGTTTCATCTTGACTTGACCGGGTCAAACCGGTTAAATTGCCGCCTCTTTTGGCCAGTTAGCTCAGTTGGTAGAGCAGCGGATTGAAAATCCGCGTGTCCTTGGTTCGATTCCGAGACTGGCCACCACCTTACCGTTGAACGGCCTCCCGCGGGTTTCCCGCCGGAGGCCGTTTTGCTGTGCGCCGCGCCCGCATTCCAGCCCGTCTTTCGCTAGCCCCACACCACGGATTCCGGCCGTTTCTCCGCAACCGCGATAAATATTCGCAATGGACAATTGATGCCGCACATAAGCTGTACTAATGTGAAGCTGCTTTGCCCCTCGACAAGAACCCGGAGACCGCCATGAGCAAGAAGAACAGCAAGCCCGCCCCCCAAACAGACTCTGCACTGAGCCGCCGAAAATTTCTCGGAGCCGCCGCGGCAACCGCGACCGGCGCGGCGACGCTCGGTTTTCCCTCGATTGCCAAGGCGCAAGCCCCGATCAGCCTGCGCTTTCAGAGCACCTGGCCGTCGAAGGACATCTTTCACGAGTATGCAGTGGACTTTGCCAACAAGGTCAACGCGATGTCGGGAAAGGAACTGCGGATCGAGGTGCTGCCGGCAGGTGCGGTCGTCAAGCCCTTCGATCTGCTCGATGCGGTGAGCAAGGGCACGCTGGACGGCGGCCACGGGGTAATCGCCTACTGGTATGGCAAAAACTCTGCGGTGGCGCTGTGGGGTTCCGGCCCCGCCTTCGGCATGGACCCCAACATGGTGCTGGCCTGGCACTACTACGGCGGCGGCAAGGAACTGCTGGATGAAATCTACAAGAGCATGAACATGGACGTGGTGTCGATGCTCTACGGCCCGATGCCAACCCAGCCTTTCGGCTGGTTCAAAAAGCCCATTACCAACGCCGATCAGATGAAGGGGGTCAAGTTCCGTACGGTAGGCCTGGCGGTCGATATGTACAAGGAACTGGGCGCCGCGGTGAATCCGCTGCCCGGTGGCGAGATCGTGCCGGCCATGGACCGCGGCCTGCTCGATGCGGCCGAATTCAACAATGCATCTTCCGACAATCTGCTCGGCTTCCCCGACGTGGCCAAGGTCTGCATGCTGCAGAGCTTCCACCAGTGCAGCGAGCAGTTCGAGATCCTGTTCAACAAGAAAAAATACAATGCGCTGAATGCCGAGCACAAGGCCATCATCAAGTATGCCCTCGAGGCTTCCTCGGCCGACATGTCGTGGAAGGCGATCGACCGCTACTCCAAGGACTACATCGACATGAGCACGAAAAAGGGCGTCAAGTTCTACAAGACGCCGGATGCCATCCTGAAGAAACAGCTGCAGGCCTGGGACAAGATCATGGTCGCCAAGAGCGCCGAAAACCCGGCCTTCAAGAAGGTGCTCGAGTCGATGCGCGCTTTCGCCGGACGCGCGGCACGCTGGCAGAACGACACCAACGTGGACTACAAGATGGCGTACAACCACTTCTTCGCCAAGAAGAAAGGCTAAATCTGTAGCCAATGTCTCGCACGGCCGCCCGCTCCGGACGGGTGGCCGTTTTCTGCAGCCATTCCAAGAACTCAAGTCATGCAGAAATTGCTGCTCTTCGTCGACAAGGTAAGCACCTTCGCCGGCCGGTTTTTTGCCTGGTCCATCATCGGACTGACTTTTCTGATTTCGTGGGAAGTGTTTTCCCGCTACATCCTCAACACCCCGCATCCTTGGGCGCTAGACGTGCAAATCATGCTCTACGGCATCCTGTTCATGATGGCCGGAGCCTATACGCTGGCGCACGGCGGCCATGTGCGCGGCGACGTGCTGTATGGATTTTTCGCCCCGCGCACCCAGGCCACGATCGATCTGGTGTTGTATGTGGCGTTCTTTCTACCGGGAATTTTTGCCCTCACCTACGCCGGCTGGATCTATGCCAACGAGTCGTGGGCCATCCACGAACAGACCTTCAGCCCCGACCCGCTGCCGTTGTATCCATTCAAGTTCGTGATTCCCGTCGCCGGATTTTTTCTGCTGATGCAAGGGACCGTCGAAATCCTGCGCTGCGCCATTTGCCTGCGCGACGGCGTCTGGCCCTCTCGCGTCCAGGACGTCGCGGAAGTCGACGTCGACAAGCTCAAGGAGATGGTGAAAGTCAAAGACGAAGACATCGCTGAACTGGATCGGTACGTGGTGAAGCAGGGGCCCAAACCGTGAAGAAGGAACTGCGCTTCGGATTCGGCTTGATGGCGATCATCCTGATCGCCATCGTCCTTTTCATGCCGTGGGGAAACCTCACCAACGGCCATCTGGGCCTGCTGATGCTGAGCCTGGTGGTGGTGACCATCATGCTCGGCTTCCCAACGGCGTTTACCCTGATGGGCATGGGCATGATCTTCGCCTGGTTCGCCTATCGCAGCAGCAGCCCGGACCTCGCGGTGACGCAAACCCTGGATCTGATGGTGCAGCGCGCCTACGGGGTGATGACCAACGACGTGCTGATCTCGATTCCGCTGTTCGTGTTCATGGGGTATCTGGTCGAGCGCGCCAACCTGATTGAGAAGCTGTTCAAGTCGCTGCATCTGGCGCTGGCGCGCATTCCGGGCTCGCTCGCCGTCGCCACGCTGGTGACCTGCGCCATCTTTGCCACCGCCACCGGCATCGTCGGCGCCGTGGTCACGCTGATGGGCCTGCTGGCGCTGCCGGCCATGTTGCGCGCAGGCTATAGCGTCAAGCTGTCGGCCGGTGTCATCACTGCGGGCGGCTGCCTCGGCATCCTGATACCGCCTTCAGTGCTGCTCATTGTCTACGGCGCAACGGCCGGGGTGTCGGTGGTGAAGCTGTATGCCGGTGCGTTCTTCCCCGGCATCATGCTGGCCCTGCTCTATGTTGCCTATGTGATGATCCTGGCCAAGCTGAAGCCGGAACTCGCCCCCCCCTTGCCGGAAGCTGAGCGGATCGTCCCGCTGCCTCCCGGGAACGCCCGCATCGCCGCACGCTTCGGCAGGCTTGCCCTGCCCGCCTTGATGCGCGCAGCTTTCGCAAAAAATGACGCAGGAGATTCCAAAGGCCACGTCATGCGCGAACTGCTGACCGCGCTGCTGCCCGCCATCGTGTTCATCGTCATCATGGGTCTGGCGTGGCAGGCACTCACCAAACCGGACACGGCAACCGATCTTTCCGTGCTGCAGGAAATGGGCATGGTGAGCGAGGAGTCGACGGAGGCCCCGAGATCGG
>JAKACL010000063.1 GCA_021821425.1 Pseudomonadota bacterium | reverse complement strand
GCGCGCCACATCGCCGCGCCGTCCACCGTGCTGGTCACGGCGGAATGCCCGCCCGCCACCGTCAGGGTCGAATTTTCCGGCACCGGCAGGCCGGTGCCAGTCGGCCCCATCAGGATCACGCGCGTGCCGGGCTTGAGCGATGCGGCGATCCGGCTCGACACGCCGACGCTGTTGATCAGCAGTTGCACTTCGCCGCGCGCCTTGTCCACGTGCACGCCGTCGATGGCCATGCCCTCCATCGCCAGCATCTGGCCAGCCACGCGTTCCGCATGGCGCTCGAAGTTCTGCAGCCGGTACACCTGCCCCGGCAGCCAGTGCTTGGTCGCCTGCGGCGCACGCACGGTAAGGCTGGTGAGATGCGGCGCCAGCTGTTCCACCGCAACCACCTCTGGCCACAGCGCGTCATCCAGCGCCGCAGCGAAGGTTTCGAATGCGCCCTGGTCGAACTCGGCCGTCAGTTGCGAATCGCGCCCCAGCAGCGCGGCGATGTCGCGCGCCGCATGCTGGGCCGACGCCATCGCCTTCACCACGCTGCCGTGGTACCAGGGATGGGTGTCGCCGATGAAGGAGACGCGCAGGCTGCCCGCGCGGTAGGAGGTGAAGAACCCCGGCTGCGCAGACTTGTTGTGGCCGGCGGACGACACTTGCACCATTTCGCCGGCATCGTCGATGCGATAGGCGGCGAAATACTTGCCGTCCATTTCGAAGCTGCCCGGATGCTCGCGCTCGTAGACGGTGTTGGGAATGCTGCCGGCGGCCACCAGCACCGCGCGCGCCGGCAGCGTGGCCGTCTCGCCGCTTTCCGTATGCACGCAGCGCAGCGCTTGCACGTGGCCGTGTTCGTCGAGCACGGCCTCGGTCGGCTCCAGCCGTTCCGCGTAGTAGATGCCCTCTTCCAGCGCCTTGGCGATCTCCTCGTGGTTGCGCAGATAGGCCGGCGATTCGGCCATGGCGCGGCGGTAGACGACGGTGACGCCGCCCCAGGCGCGGATCAGCGGCGTGAAGTCGGGCAGTTCGCCCATCTCTCGTGCGCGTTCGCGCTCGGCGCGCACCGCGCGGCCGTGCGTCAGAAATTCGTCCAGCACGCCCTGCTCGTACGCATCGAACAGGCCGGAACGGCTTTCGCCGATCGCCTCCCAGCGCGCCAGCACCTTCTCTACCTGGCGGATGTAATAGGCCTGCACTTCGGTCGCGGTATCGATCGAAGTCAGTCCGCCGCCGATCACCACTGCCGGCAGGCGCACCTGCAGGTTGGCTAGGCTGTCGCGCTTGGCCGCGCCGGTGAGCTGCAGCGCCATCAGGAAATCGCTCGCCTGGCGCATGCCGCGCGCCATGTTGTTGCGCACCGGCAGCACGGTGGGACGGCCGGCGCCGGTCGCCAGCGTCACATGGTCGAAGCCGAGTGCCGGCACGTCTTCCAGGGTGATGGTGCCGCCGAGGCGGATGCCGCCGTAGACGCGGAACGTGGACTGGCGCTCAAGCACCAGCCGGATCAGCGTCAGGAAGTTCTTGTCCCAGCGCACCGTGATGCCGTATTCGGCGACGCCGCCAAAGCCTGAGGAGGTGCGCGTATCCAGCGGCTGGTAGAGGTCTTCGACATGCTCCACCGGCTGCGTCGGCCGCCCGTCGGCGTCGCACCATTCCGGCGGCAGCGGCTCGATCTTGAGGCCGTCGACGATGACCACGCCGAAGCCTTCCTGGAGCAGATGCTGCGCGAGATTGAAACCGGCCGGACCCGCGCCGACGCACAGGGTATTGCGACCGTTATACGGCAGTCGGTAGGGCCGCGCGCGCTTGAGCGGATTCCATTGCGTAAGCGTGAAATAGAGCTCGAAGCCCCAGCGCCATGCCAGCACGTCGGTGAGGATGCGCGTCTCGATCTCGGGAATGTTCACCGCATCCTGCTTCTGGTAGATGCAGCTCTTCATGCAGTCGTTGCAGATCCGGTGCCCGGTCGCGGGCAACAACGGGTTGTCCAGCATGATCATCGCCAGCGCGCCCAGGGTGTAGCCGTCGCGCTTGAGCGTATGGGCCTCCGAGATGCGCTCCTCCAGCGGGCAGCCGGACAGCGAGACGTCGAGCGGGTTGGCGCGGAAGCCCTCGCCTTCCCTGGCCGGGAATCCGTGCGAGCACACATCGCCGCCGTGGTCGTGACAATAGACGCAGTAGTGCACCTGATCCATGGTCTCGCGCAGCCCCGGCCGGCTGTCGGTCAGGTCGAAGCCGTCGCGCCGGCGCGTGGCGGCGCCTTCCACGCGGGCCGCATCGTCTGCCGGGACAGACACGATCGGCACCAGTTTGAAAAAGTCGGTGGGCTGCGGCAGGGCGAGACTGACCCAGCCGGAGGTGGCGGCCCGGCCGGCCTCGCTGCCGCACGCAGCGTGCAGCCATTCCTCCAGCAGCGCCAGCTGCGCGGCGTTGCCGGCCTGCGAAGCGTCGGCCCAGAAGCGGGCGACGCACCACTCGCGGTCGCCCTCCGGCTGCGAGGGGATCAAGCGATCGATCTCGGCAAACGCCCGCACCGGCTCGGTGCGTTTCTTGCGGATGCGGCGCTTGACGAATTCGCGCTTGAACGCATGCACGATCGCGTCGCGTTCCTGCGCCGCACGCAAGGCATCGCGCGACGCACCGACGCCGAACGCCGCCACCAGAAAATCCTCCAGTTCGCGCGCCACGGCAATCAGCAGCGCCGATTCCTCGGGGCCGATCAGTTCACCTCCGTTGCGATATTCGCGGTAGCGCGCATGAAGCGCGGCGTCGCGACCGGCCAGCCAGTCATCGAAGCGCGTGTCGAGCAGCGGAAGCTTCTCTGCCCGAAAAATGTCCGCATGATCGAATCCATCCAGGTTCAGGTGCAGGGTCGACCTCATGGCGCATCCTTTTCATATCAACATTACATGTCATGACAAGTTGTCGAAAACATCGGGCCGGCAACCCGGCCCGATGCTCAGACGAGTTCGGCGACGCCCTTCGGGCCGACCTCGACATCGAAGCCCGCAAGCCCGCTGTCCTTGAGTTCGCCCCCCATCGCCTTGAGGCTTTCCTCGGTGATCAGCTCCCGCAACTGCTGCTTGATCTGCAGATACTCCGGGCTCGAGGCCATGTCGGGCGTGCGCGGCCGCGGCAGCGGAATCGGGATCTCGGCCTTGATCATTCCCGGGCGCGCGGTCATCACGTAAACCCGGTCCGACAGGAAAATGCTCTCGTCGATATCGTGCGTGATGAACAGCACCGAGATGCGGAAGCGCTGCCACATGTTGGTGAGGATCTGCTGCATCACCACCCGGGTCTGCGCGTCGAGCGCGCCAAAGGGCTCGTCCATCAGCAGCACCTGCGGGCTGGTGGCCAGCGCGCGGACGATGCCGACGCGCTGCTTCATGCCCCCGGAGAGCTGGTCCGGGTAGTGGTTCTCGAACGCGAGCAGGCCGGCCAGGCCGAGCAGCGTGCGCGCCGCCTCCTCACGGTGATTGGCGTCCAGCCCCTTCTGCTTGAGGCCGAACTCGACGTTCTTACGCACGGTGAGCCAGGGAAAAAGCGAATACTGCTGGAACACCATGCCGCGGTCGGCGCCGGGCTTGTCGGTCGCCTTGCCGTCCATGGTCGCCGTGCCCTCGCTCGGCTGGACGAAGCCGGCCACCACGTTGAGCAGGGTCGACTTGCCGCAGCCCGAGGGACCGATGATGGAGACAAATTCGCCTGGCTTTACTTCCATCGAGACGTCGCTCACTGCCTCCACCGCGGACGCCTTGTTGCCGAAGCGGACACGCAGATGATCGATCAGGATATGGCCGGTGGCACTGGGGGTGTCGTCGGTTTTGCTCATCATTTCTGTCCTCCATGTTGGGAACCCGCCATCCAGGGCATCAGCATGGTGCCCAGGATACGGATGGCGCCGCTGCACAACAGGCCGAGCACGCCGATCACGATCATGCCGATGGCGATGTCGGCATATTCGATGAGGGAATACGCCTCCCAGGTGAAATAGCCGATGCCGAACTGGCCCGAGATCATCTCGGCCGCGATCAGCGATACCCAGGCCACCCCCATGCCGATGGCGAGCCCGGTGAAGATGTGCGGCAGCGACGCGGGCAGGACGACCTGGCGCAGCAGGCCGAACTCGGACGTGCCCAGGCAGCGCGCCGCGCGCAACAGCACCGGGTCGACGCTGTTCACGCCGTGAATGGTGTTGAGCAGTATCGGAAAGAACGATCCCAGAAAGGTGATGAACACGATGCTGGTTTCGTTGGTGGGCCACAGCATGATCGCCATCGGCACCCAGGCGATCGCCGGGATCGGCCGCAGGGTCTCGAACAGCGGAAACAGCAAACCGCGTGCGAGTCGGTACTGACCGATCAGCAGCCCCAGCGCCACCCCCAGCACGGTGGCGATCCCGAAGCCGATCAGAATCCGCCGCAGGCTGACATACATGTTGTTGTAGAACTTGTCGCTTTGCGCCAGATAGGCCGCGTTGTCCCACACCTCGCCGGGGCTCGGAATGTTGTTGAAACGGATGTAGAAATCCAGCTTGTACTGGGTGGCGAAGTACCAGAAGGCGATGAACATTCCCAGAGACAGCGTCGTCATCAGCAATTTGGGAAGCGCGCTCCGCAACCAGGCTGCGACACGTCGCGCCGGCACCTCGGCCGACTGTGCCGGCGCGAGTATTGCCTGCGGCGGTACGCCGGGCTTGGGTGCAAGCGCCAGGTTCGGTCCGTCCGCTGCGCCAGCGGACGGATCGGTCACGATGTTGAGACGGGTTGCGGGTCGCATGATTTAACCCCCGACTTTCGCGACGGCCAATACTTCCGTGTAGGTGGCGAGCCGGCCGCCGCCCTTGGCTGCCCATGCTTCGGCATTTTTCCTCAGCAGGAAGGGCACGATCTCGATCTTTTTCGGATCCTTGGCATTGAGCGCGTAGAACGCCTTGTCCGCGAACAGCTTGATGCCCGTGGTCTTGTCGAACACGAAGGCCACGCCGATCTTCTTGCCTTCCGTCAGCGCCTTCTTCACCCCAGCCAGGGTGCAGGCGGCCGAACTGTAGGCTGTGATGGCGCCGCCCTCGATCCAGACTTCGCCACCCTCGCGCGGGTTCTTGATCGGCTTCTTGCACAGCGGGTCGGTGCCGCCGATTTCATAACCGGCATAGCTCGCCTTCTGCTTGTCGTAGTCGAGGCCTTTTTCCTTGAACGCCTGCCGGATGAAGGTTTCGTTGCCCCAGATATCTGCGTTGAAGTCCTTCACCCGGCCCATGCGCTTCAGCACACCGTGGTCATACTTGACCGTCTCGATCCACTTCGGCTTGATGGTCGGATCGAGCGTATGCACGCCGCTGGGGCCGAGGAACATGTAGGCGACTTCCTTCTCGATCTTGGTCCACTCCTCGATTCGGGTCGCGGCCATTGCCGGGTTCTTGCGCACCCAGTCGTTCGCATCGAGCAGCGCCTTCAGGTAGGCCACCACGAAGTCGGGGTACTTCTCGGCGAAGTCCTTGCGCACCACGATGCCGTGGAAGGTCGGCACCTTGGTTTCGACACCGTCGAAGATCTTGCGCGCGAAGCCGCGGTAGGGCAGCAGCTCGGCGAAGGGAACGAAATCGGCGTGGCCGTCGAGCTTGCGCTCCTGCAGGTTGGTGGTGCCCACTTCCGGGCTCTGGCTGGCGAGATCCCAGAAATCCTCTTTCCAGCCGCGGTCCTCCATCGCCTTCAGCAGCATGCCGTGCGCAGCGGAGCCGAACGGCACCGATACCTTCTTGCCCTTGAGGTCAGCCAGTTCGTAGTACGGCGAGTCCTTGTGCACCACCATGCCGTTGCCGGCGCCATCCTTGTTGTAGGCAATCAGCGCGATCAGCTCGCTCCTGGTCTCGGTGCCGGCCTGGAAGGTGGCGCCATTCACCAGCAGCGGGTAGTCGCCCATCATGCCGATCTGCAGCTTGTTGGCCACCATGCCGTTGGTCACCGGCGGACCCGAGGTGAAGTTCTGCCAGTCGAGCTTGAAGTCGATGTCCTTGTACTTGGGCGTCTTCTTCAGTTCGGCCAGGTACTTGTCCAGCAGGCCGAGCTTGTCGATCACGATGCCGCCGGTCACGGTGTTGGTGGTCGTGTTCTGCACGCCGATGCCGACGGTCACGGTTTCCGCATGGGCGACCGGCGCGAGCAGGACGCCGACGAAGGCCAGTGCGGCGACCATCTCTCGCGGGGGTGTCGTTCGGGTGGGCAAACTGCGCGTTCTGTCCATGTCGTGCCTTCCTTCCTGTTGAATTGATTGGGAGCTCACTGCAACTTGTTATCAAACGCTTTTCAGCAATCTCTATGCCATCCGAAAAACCACGGTTTTAAAACACTTGCATCGATCTGCCTGCCGAACCCCGGTCACGACGGTGCATGCCTGCCGCCGCATGCACCAGGCGCGGGCGTCAGGCGGCCTGCATCTTCTCCAGATACTGAAACTTGTCCTGCGTATCGACCCACGCATCCGCATCGGGGAGCGGCTCCGGTTTGTCCTTGATCAGCGGCCACACCTGCGTCAGTTCGGCGTTCAGCGCGACGTAGCGCACGTACGCCTCCGGCAGCTTGACCTCGTCGAAAATCGCACCGGCCGGACACTCGTCGACGCACAGCGAACAGTCGATGCACTCGTCCGGGTCGATCACCATGAAATTCGGCCCTTCGTGGAAGGCATCCACCGGGCACACCGGCACGCAATCGCCGTATTTGCACTTGATGCAGGGTTCCGCCACAACGTAGGTCATGTCGCGCTCCTTATTTCGAGAGTTGGGTCAGTGCGAGGCGCGCCAGCTTGCGCACGTCGGGATCGCTGTCGTCGAGGGCCTTTTCCAGCGCGGGGATGGCGGCCTTGTCGCCGACCTCGCCGAGGGCGACGGCTGCTTCCTTGCGCAGGTTGCTGATCTCGTGGCCCAGCGCGTCGATCAGAACCGGCAGGGCGGATTTCGCCTTGAGCCGCCCCAGGCTGCGCGCAGCCTTGAGCCGCACCTGCCAGTAGGGATCGGCCATCGCGGCGATCAGATCGTCGATGGCCTTGGCGGCGAGCAATTTGCCCAGCGTGGCCGCCGCTTCTTCGCGCACCTGCCACGACGCGTCCACCAGCGCGCGCTTCATCGCCGGAACCACCGTTTCGGCTTCGCTGGCGAAACCGAGTGCACCGATCGCGATGCGGCGCGCTTCCGCATCGGCATCGCTGCCTGCAACGTGCGCGATCGCCGGCAGCGCCTGCGGATTCTTGAGATAGCCCAGCACGCCGAGCGCGGCGCAGCGGACGCCGACGTCTTTCGAGGCCAGCGCGGCCAGTGCGGGCGTGAAGGCCTCCGGTCGACGCAGCTCGCGCAGCGCGCGGAACAAGGCTGTCAGCATGAAAGCCTGCGATGCGGCGGGCAGCGCGGCCAGCAGGCCATCGCCCATCGAAGCCTCTTTCAGTTCGGACAGCGAGACGGCTGCGGCTTCTCGCACCGCTTCGTCGTCGTCATCCAGTACGCCGATCAGCCCCGCAACCACTTCATGCGTTTCGTAGCCTTCGAGCAGCCGCGCGGCCTCCGCACGGACCTGAGAATCGGCATCCTTCAGCGCATCGAGCAGGTGCTGGTCGACATCGTCCTCGTCGCTGTCGAGCAGGTCCATGACCGCAATGCGCCGCACTTCGGGATCGGTGCTCGCCAGGCGGCTTTGCAGGTCGGCGGGATGGGTTGCTGGGTTCATTCGGCTCTCCTCAGCGCAGCAGGTAAGGGATGTCGACGCGGATCGCCTGGGTCGGGCAGTCCTTCTCGCACGGCAGGCAGTACCAGCATTCGTCGAATTTCATGTACGCCTTCTTCTTCAGCAGATCGATCGCCAGCAGGTCGAGCGGACAGGATTCGACGCAGACCGTGCAGCCCTTGTCGGCGATGCAGGCGTCCTCGTCCACGGTGACGGGCACGGATATCCGGTTTAAGGTCATCGGCATGAAAATCTCCTTAGGCGGCTTCGGCCTGCTTGACGACGCGCAGGCGGTTGTAGGCATCTTTTTCCTCATCGTCGAGTTCGACGATGTAGGGGTCGATGGGGCGCTTGAAGCAGGTCATTTCACCGGCGTCGTTCTTCTTCAGCTGGGCGTGGCAGAACCAGTCCGCATCGTTCTTCTCGGGGTGCTCGACGCGGTAGTGGTACAGCCCCCAGCGCGACTCGGTGCGATAGAGCGAGGCGCGCGCCGCCATTTCCGCGCAGTCGCGGATGAAGTGCACTTCCATGGCGCGCATCAGCTCATGCGGATTGGTGGCCGACATGGTGGGCAGATCGGCGCCGATCTCGGCGAAGCGGTCGAGGCCGATTTCCATCTTCTTCGTCACCTTGGGCGGCTGCAGGTAGTCGTTGACGAAGCGGCGCAGTTTGTATTCGACCTGGGCGGGCGGCAGGCCGTCGGGGTTCGACAGCGGCGCCAGCACACGCTTGCGTTCCGCCTCCACCTGCGAGGCATCGACGGCGGGCAGTTCGTGCGACAGCGCGTAGTCGGCCGCGCTCTGCCCGGCGAACTGGCCGTAGACGAAGGCGCCGAGCATGTAGTTGTGCGGCACGCAGGCGAGATCGCCCGCGGCATAGAGCCCCGGCACGGTGGTCGCCGCATGCTCGTCCACCCACACGCCGGAGGCCGAGTGACCGCTGCACAGGCCGATTTCGGAGATGTGCATCTCCACCATGCCCTGGCGGTAGTCGAGATGCCGGCCCTCGTGGAAGCGGCCCCGGCTTGGCCGTTCGTTGGTGTGCAGGATGTGCTCGATGGTGCTGATCGTCTCTTCCGCCAGATGGTCCATCTTGAGGAAGACCGGACCGTTGCCGCCTTCGAGCTCCTTGTAGAACTCCATCATCATCTGGCCGCTCCAGTAGTCGCACTCGATGAAGCGCTCGCCCTTGGCGTTGGCGGTGTAGCCACCGAAGGGGCCGGTGACGTAGGCGCACGACGGACCGTTGTAGTCCTTGATCAGCGGGTTGATCTGGTAGCACTCGATGCCCGAAAGTTCGGCGCCGGCGTGGTAGGCCAGCGCGTAACCGTCGCCGGCATTGGTCGGGTTCTCGTAGGTGCCGAACAGATAGCCGGAGGACGGCAGGCCCAGGCGGCCGGCCGCGCCGGTGCACAGCACCACCGACTTGGCGCGGATCACGCCGAACGTGCCTTCGCGCGTATCGAGCACCATCGCGCCGGCAATCGCGCCGTTGGCGTCCAGCAGCAGACGGGTCGCCATGTAGCGGTTGGTGATCTCGACGCGCGCCTTCTTCAGCTGGCGGTACAGCACCTTCTTCATGTGGTGGCCTTCCGGCATCGGCAGCACGTAGGTGCCGATGTGGTGCACCTTCTTCACCGCGTAGTCGCCGGTCTCGTCCTTCTCGAACTTCACCCCCCAGCGGTCGAGCTGGTTGATCATGTTGAAGCTCTCCTGCGCGTAGGCCATCACCGTCTTCTGGTTGACGATGCCGTCGTTCGCCACGGTGATTTCCTTGACGTACTGCTCGGGTGTGGCGTGACCGGGAATCACCGCGTTGTTGAGGCCGTCCATGCCCATCGAGATGGCGCCGCTGCGCTTCACGTTCGCCTTCTCCAGCAGCATCACCTTCAGCGCCGGGTTCTTTTCCTTGGCCTTGACGGCGGCCATGGGCCCTGCCGTACCGCCGCCGATCACCAGCACATCCACTTCCGCAATCTTGTCGCTCATGAAAATCTCCTAGACGTGAGAACGCTCGATGCGCATCCGGTACTGGAAGGCATCGCCGCGGTAATACAGGTATTCGAAATCGATCGGACGACCGTCGGCGGTGAGCGTGAGGCGCTCGATCCGCATGACCGGCGCGCCCTCTTCCACTTTCAACTGGCGCGCCAGATACTCGTCCGCCAGCATGGATTCGATCTGCAGCTCGGCCGCGCCGAGCGCAATGCCGTAGTCGTTTTCGAGGATGAGGAAGATGTCGCGATGCGCCAGGTCTTCCTTCGCCAGACGCTCGCCGATCGATTTGGGCACATAGGTCACGTCGAGCGAAATCGGCGCGCGGTTGAGGTAGCGCACCCGGCGCAATTCGACGATTTCCTCGCTGTCGCCCGCATTCAGCCTGGCGCCGACCGTTGCACCGGCAGGCATCGACTTGATGCTCACCACGCGCGAAAACGTTTCGTAACCCATGCTCGACATCGCCTCGCCGAAACCCTGCAACTCGGCGATGTTCTGGAACGCCTTCGGCTTGGACACGTAGGTGCCCTTGCCGTGGATCTTGAAAATCAGCCCTTCCTTCTGCAGGTCGCCCAGGGCCTGCCGCACCGTGATGCGGGAGACGCCGAAGGTGCTCATCAACTCGCTTTCCGACGGCATCTGTTCGTGCGCCTGGTAGCTGCCGTCGAGAACCCTGTCGCGCAGGATCTCCTTGATTTGCGTGTAGAGCGGCACAGGCGACACATGCAGCAGTTGCGAGGCGGTTTTCCGTGGCTTCACCATTTCGCGTCAGACTCCAGAACTTGTTATGACGAGTAATGACGTAGCAACGCGCGTGCCAACTTCGGGGCAACGCGTGTGCGTGCCCGCTCAGGCCTGATGAATAAAGGGATAGCGGGGAATCGACGGGTGGAGGGGATGCCCGCGCACAGGCATCGGAAGCGGCACTGACTTAGTGCGGCGGACGGCTAATGTGTACTGGCGTGGTGCCGATCAGTCGCGCGACCAGCGTGCCGCCGCCGCGTCGTCGCTGGCGCGCGCTTCGACCCAGCGCGCGCCGTCTGCGGTCTCTTCCTTCTTCCAGAACGGCGCCTGGGTTTTCAGGAAATCCATGATGAATTCGCAAGCGGCGAAGGCTTCGCCGCGATGCCGGCTCGCCACCGCGACCAGCACGATGGGGTCGCCCGGCAGCAGGCGGCCGACCCGGTGGATCACGGTCACGTCCTGCAGCGTCCAGCGCGTGTGGGCGTCGTCGACCAGCTTCGCAAGCGCCTTCTCGGTCATGCCGGGATAGTGCTCCAGCGTCATCGCCGCAACGCCGCTGCCTTCGTTGATGTCGCGCGCAAGGCCGACGAAGCTGGCGATGGCGCCGATGTCCGTGCGCCCTGCCCGCATCGAGTCGACCTCGGCGCCAAGGTCGAAGGGCTCGCTTTGCACGACGATCTTCATCAGGCTAGCCTCCGGTCACCGGCGGGAAGATTGCGACTTCGGCACCGTCCGGCAGCGCCGCGTCGAGCGCGACGATGTCCTGGTTGACCGCGATCCGGAACGCCCGCCCCGCCGCCAGTTCTTCCGCCCACGCGCCGCCGCGCACCTGCAGCGCCGCCACCAGATCGGCGGCGGTGGTACCGGCGAAATCGAGACTTTCCTCGGCGATGCCAAAGCGTTCGCGCAGGCGGGCGAAGTAAAGAATGCGCAGCTTCACGACAGCAGCTCCGAGAAAGGTATGAAGCGCACCCAATCGCCCGGTTGAATGGTCTGGCCGATTTCGAGATCGACCAGGCCGTCGGCCCAGGCGCACGAGGTCAGCACGCCGGAACTCTGGTTGGCGAACAGCGCCAGCTTGCCGTTGGGCTGCAGCTGCGCGCGCAGGAATTCGCGCCGCGCGCCCGGCTTGCGCCAGGCGAAATCCGCCTGCACGGCGAACGCGCGGTAGAGCACATTGGCCGCGCCCATCCGTTTCAACAGGAAGGGCCGCACGAACAGACAGAAGGTGACGAAGGCCGAGACCGGGTTGCCGGGCAGCCCGATGAAGTCGGCCTTCTTCACGCGGCCATAGACCAGCGGCTTGCCGGGTTTCATCGCGACTTTCCACATCTCGACGCGGCCGAGTTTCTCGACGGCCGCTTTCACATAATCCGCCTCGCCCACCGACACGCCGCCGCTGGTCACGACGACATCGGACAGGCTGGCTGCACGCAGCAGTGCGGACTCGGTGGCTTCGAGCGTATCCGGCACGATGCCGAGATCGATCAATTCGCAGCCGAGGTCGTTCACCAGCCCGGTCAGCGTATAGCGGTTGGAATTGTAGATCTGGCCGGGAAGCAGCGGCGCGCCCGGCGTCACCAGCTCGTCGCCGGTGAAGAAGCATGCGACCTTGAGTTTCTTGTATACCGGCAATTCGGCCAGTCCGACCGAGGCCGCCAGTCCCATCTCCGCCGCACCGATGCGGGTGCCGGCAGCGAGGATCTGCGCGCCGGCCTGGATGTCCTCTCCGGCGCGGCGGATG
>JAKACL010000062.1 GCA_021821425.1 Pseudomonadota bacterium | reverse complement strand
GCACATCTCGAAGGACGAGCAGAAAAAGCGCCTCGAGGAACGGCGCGACAATCCGAAGAAGCAATGGAAATTCCATCCCGAGGACCTGGCCGTGCGCGCGCAGTGGGACGACTACCGGGATGCCTACGAAGCGGCGCTCTCCGCGACCAGCACGAAACATGCGCCGTGGCACGTGATTCCCGCCAACAACAAGCTGGCGCGCAACCTGATGATCTCCAGCCTGCTGATCGAGACGCTGGAAGGGCTGAAGATGCGCTACCCGGAACCGGCGGCCAATGTCGCCGGCACCCGCATCGACTGAGTTATTTGCTATTTGATCCTTGTCAGATGCGGCAGGCGGGTGACGGCCTGCCAGCCCGGGAAGGCTTCCGGGCGATGGATGTGGTAGCCCTGCAGGTAATCCACGCCGATATCGCGCAGCAGGGCCGCCATGTCGGCGTCCTCCACCTGTTCGGCGATCGAGCGCATGCCGAAGTCGCTCGCCAGCTTGGCGATCGAGCGCACGATCGCCTGGTCGCGACGATCGTCCAGCATGCCGCGCACAAAGGCGCCGTCGATCTTGAGGTAGTCGGCCGGCAGGTGCTTGAGATAAAAGAAGGACGAGGCGTCGCGGCCGAAGTCGTCCAGCGCGAACTGGCAGCCGCGTTCGCGCAGGCCGTGGATCAGGCGCTGGGCGTCTTCCAGGTTGACCACGGCCGCGGTCTCGGTGACTTCGAAGCCCAGCCGTTCGCCGGCCACGCCGTAGCGGTCGAGCAGGGCGCAGACGATGCCGAGGAAGGACTCGTCGGCGACGGTCTTGCCCGACAGGTTGATGAAATACACCGCCTGGTCGTCGGGCTGCGACGCCAGGTAGGAAATCACCGCTTCCAGCATCCAGCGGTCGAGAATCGGCGCCTGGCCGTAGCGTTCCAGCGCGGGCAGGAGTTTGGCCGGGCCTTCGATCTGGCCGTTTCGCTGCCAGCGGATCAGCACCTCGTAATGCGGCTGGCCGCCGGGCGAGGCGGGCTGGATCAGCTGGCGGTACGGCAGGAACTGATTGGCTTCCAGCGCCTGGGCGAAGTCCGCCGCCCAGCCCATTTCGGCTTCCAGTCGGCGGAAGCCGACCTCGTCCGCCTCGTACAGCATGACCCGCCCGCTGCCTTCCGACTTGGCGCGGTAACAGGCCATGTCCGCCTGGATCATGATGCCGCTGGTCGTCGCGGCGGCCGCGGTGATGGGCGCAATGCCGGCGCAGGCGCCGAGGGCGAAGCGCCGCCCGTTGTGCTCGAAGCGGTAATCGCGGATGCGCTGCACCAGTTGCCGGCAGATTTCGATCGCGTCCTGGGTGCGGGTATCAAACAGGATCAGGCCGAATTCGTCGCCGCCGAGTCGGCCCAGGTAGGCCTGCTCGGGCAGGGCTTCCTTCATGGCCTGCGCGATGTTCTTCAGCAGGCTGTCGCCCACCGAGTGGCCGCAGGTGTCGTTGACGAGCTTGAACTGGTCGAGATCGATGTAGCAGAACGCATGCTGCTGCGCGTCTTCGCGCGCAATGCGCATGGCGCGGTCGAGCCGGCCTTCCACCGCGCGCCGGTTCGGCAATGCGGTCAGCGGGTCGTGGAAGGCCATTTCACGCAGGCTGTCGAGCAGCTGTTTTTTCTCGGTTTCGTCGCGCAGCACATAGACCGCGCCGACCCCGCCGTGCGCGCCGAGCGGTGCGCAGCTGTAGCTGATGGCCAGCGCCTGGCCCTGCCGGGTGTGCAGGCGAACCGAGCCGGTTTGGCCCCGCGGTGCCGAGGCGGGCGAGAGGAAGCACGTCGGGCCCTCGTCTTCGCTCTTGATCTGGTCGAATTGCATCAGATGCTTCAGCGGAATCGATGTCGCTTCCTCGAGCGCGATCCCGAGCAGGTGTTCGGCCGCCGGGTTGATGTAGGCCACGCGGCTGTCGGCCTGCGTCACGATGACGGCATCGTTGATCGACTGCAGCGTCACCTGCCAGCGTTCCTTTTCCGCGCTGAGCGCGGCCTCGTCCAGCTTGCGCTGCGTGATGTCGAAGCGGATCGACAGATATTTGGACGGCAGGCCGTCGTCGTCCTTGATCGGAATGATGGTGGTGGCGGTCCAGAACAGCCGGCCGTCGCGGGCGCGGCTGCACATTTCGCCGCGCCAGGTGCGGCCGCGGCCGATGGTGGTCCACAGTTCGTCGAAGAAGGCGGCCACGTGATGCCCCGCGTTGACGATGCGGTGATTGCGGCCGATCAGCTCCTCGCGGTTGAAACCGCTGATGGCGCAGAACAGGTCGTTGACGTAGGTGATGTTGCCGGCGAGGTCGGTCTCGGAAATGCAGGCGGTATGATCGAGCGCGGCCTGCTGCTCGTTGAGGTTGGCCAGCAGCTGTTCCAGCGCGGCGCTCATGTGATTGAACGCCTGCGTGGTCTCGCGCAGTTCGGGTGGGCTGCCGGGGCGGATCGGGATGCGCGTGCGGTAGTCGCCGGTCTCGATCCGCCGCGCGGCGGCGCGCAGCCGCGTCAGGTCCTGCAGGTTGGTCCGCAGCAGGGCGCGTGTCAGCCAGCCGAGCAGGGCGAACGCCCCCGCCAGCAGTAAGAACAACCGGGTGACCAGGTGCCACAGAAAATCCTCGCGCACGTGGGGCGACGGCTGCAGGGCCAGGTGCCCGTAATCGGTGCCGCCGATGACGATGTTCGCCTGCAGGTGGGGCGGTTCCAGCCGGGCCAGCGCGGCAAACCAGTCCGGCCGTTCGACGCGCTGCATGCCGGCGTCCCGTCTCAGCACGTGCCCATCGGGTGCCGTATATTCCGCATAACGCAGGATGCCGCGCGCGACCGGGACTTCGAGATGGGCTTGCAGGGCATAGTGGTCGCGCAGGATGGCCGCATCGGTCACCGCCTGCGACAGGCTGGCGAATTGCGTTTCGGCGACCTCGCGCAGCGCCGCGTCGACATTCTGGCGGGCAGCCTGCAGCGCCTGCTGGCCTGCGAGCACGACCACGATCACCACGACCAGCGCGAGCGCGCTAAGGATCCGCGCCTGGGTATCCAGTTGCGTGAGTCGCATGCCTCGTGCCAGACGAGCGCGGAAGGAGGCGGAATAGGGGCGCATACGGGATCAATCGGCGGCGACCCCCGTTTCTGTAGGGCGAGGGGGAGAAATCGTGCGACAGGACGGCCAGCCGCCCGTTGCAGCCGGAATCAGCCTTTCTTGCGCGCGCGCGGATGCGCCTGGTCGTAGACCTTGGCGAGGTGCTGCCAGTCGAGGTGGGTGTAGACCTGGGTAGTGCTGATGCTGGCATGGCCGAGCATTTCCTGCACTGCGCGCAGGTCGCCGGACGACTGCAGCACGTGGGTGGCAAACGCATGACGCAGCAGGTGCGGGTGCACGTGCTGGCCGAGCCCGGCCAGCCGCGCCCAGCGGTCGAGCCGCAGTTGCACGCTGCGCGGGCTGAGACGGCCGCCATGCTGGCCGATGAACAATGCGGGGGTGGGGTCGCGCAGCAGCGCCTGGCGCTGCGGCAGCCACGCCGACAGGGCGTCGAGCGCGGCCTGCCCCACCGGCACGATGCGGGTTTTGCGGCCTTTGCCGGTGACCTGCGCCTCGCCCGACTGCAAGTTGACGTCGTCGAGATCGAGCCCGGTGAGTTCCGCCAGGCGCAGGCCGGACGAATAGAACAGCTCGAACATCGCGCGGTCGCGTGCGGCGAGTGCGTCGTCCGCTTCGGGCGCGCGGTCGAACAGCTGGCTGCAGGTGTCGGGCGACAGAATGTCCGGCAATGCCTTGGCCGCCTTGGGCGGGCGCAGGCCGAGGCAGGGGTTGCCGGCAAAACCGAGCCGGCGGCAGGCAAAGGTATAGAACCCGCGCCAGCTCGACAATTGCCGCGCCACGCTGGCGGCCGACAGGCCCTGGCTGCGCAGCCTGACGATGGCGCCGCGGATGTCGGCGACGGTGAGTTCGGCCAGCGGTTTTTGTGCGGCCATCCGGGTCAGGTTGGCCAGATCGCGCTGGTAGGCCGCGACCGTATGCGGCGACAGGCGCCGCTCGGCGGCGAGGTGCTGCAGGTATTGCGCGACTGCGCTCACCGGCATGTTACCCCTGCATCCGTACCAGCGTGGCCCCGATCAGCTGGCCCAGCCGTTCAAGATACAGCGTCCCCATGCCGGCATAAAAGCGCTTGGCTTCTTCCGAGGCCAGCACCAGGAGCCCGACCGGCGCCACGCCGGGCGCGGGCCGCAGCGGAATGCAGGCAAACGCGCGCAGATGCGGCGACACTTCGCCGAACCATTCGCTGGCGTCGTTGACCGCCAGCACGCCGCACACCGGCTGCGCCATCGCGGCGGTGCTGTCGCGCACGGCTTGCGCGACCGGATTGGCCAGGTCGGTGGCACCGTCCGGCGCGAGGTTCCATGCCCGCAGCGCGTGGTGCGGCACCGCAAAGCCTTCGCGCAGATGCAGCGCCAGCGCGGCCAGCAGGTCCTGCGGCGTGCGCACGGCCAGCAGCGCCAGCGTGAGCGCATGCAGCTTTTCGGAAATACCATCGTTTTCCTCGCCGAACTGGATCAGCTCGGCCAGCTTGTTCTCCAGCATGCGCACCTTGTCGCGCATCGCGATCAGCTGGCGCTCGCTCATCGATACCGCATGGGTGCCGTGCGGATGCGGGATGTTCAGTTCCGCCAGCAGCATCGGAAAGTCGTTGAAGAAATTGGGATGCCGGGTCAGAAAGTCGGCGATGGCCTGCGGATGCAGGGCGGTGTCCAGCGGGGTGGGTTGCATGTCCATTAGATTTCGATTTCTCCCTCAAAAACGGTTTCGGCGGGGCCGGTCATGTAAACCGGCTGGCCGACGCCCGCCCATTCGATGACGAGGTCGCCGCCCTGTGTGTGCACGCTGACCGGGCTGGCAAGCCAGCCCTGGCGGATGCCGGCGACCGCGGCGGCGCAGGCGCCGGTGCCGCAGGCCAGCGTTTCGCCGGCGCCGCGCTCGAATACGCGCAGGCGGATGTCGTGGGCGGTGAGCACCTGCATGAAGCCAGCGTTGACGCGCTGCGGAAAACGCGGGTGCGATTCGATCGCGGCGCCGAGGATGTCGACCGGGGCGCTGTCGAGGTCGTTCACCCGCAGCACCGCGTGCGGATTGCCCATCGACAGCGCGGCGATGTCGACGACATGCTGGCCGACTTTCAATGCATAGGTCGGCGCCTCGGCCTCGGCCACGAACGGAATGTCGGCCGGTGCAAAGCGCGGTGCGCCCATGTCCACCCGCACCTGGCCGTTGTCGAGCAGGCGCGGCTCGATCAGGCCGGACGCGGTTTCCACGCGGATCGCGGTCTTGTCGGTCAAGCCCTTGTCGTGCACGAAGCGCACGAAGCAGCGCGCGCCGTTGCCGCACTGTTCCACCTCGCCGCCATCGGCGTTGAAGATGCGGTAGCGGAAATCGGCGTCGGCGCGGGTGGCGCGTTCGACCAGCAGGATCTGGTCGCAGCCGATGCCGAAATGGCGGTCGGCGATATGACGGGCCTGCGCGGGCGTGAGCGCGACCGCCTGATTGATGCCGTCGAGCACGACGAAGTCGTTGCCCAGGCCGTGCATTTTGGTGAAGCGCAGCCGTGTTCCGTTTGCGGTGTTCATGCAGTCATCAGCCTGATGTAATCCTTCAAGATGCAGCGGTCCATCACCACCGTCAGGCCGCCGGCCTGCGCTTCGCGCGCGGCGGCCTCATGCACGATGCCTTCCTGGATCCACAAAAATGGCCGGTGCGTGGAGTGTAGCGCCAGGCATTGCGCGACGATAGACGGCACATGCTCGGCGGCGCGAAACACGTCGACCAGATCCACCGCAAACGGAATGTCGGCGAGGCTGGCATACGCCTGCTCGTCCAGCACCGTGTCCACCAGCGGCCGCACCGGCACGATGCGGTAGCCGTAGCGCTGCATTGCCTGCGCCACACGGTAGCTTGGACGCGCGGGCTGCGGCGACAGGCCGACCACGGCGATGGTCTTCACGCTTTTCAGCAGCGCGCGCAGGGCGTTGTCGTCGGGGTTGGCAAAACTCATAAGGCCCGCTCCATCAGGTAGTCGTCCATCACGAAACCGCCGCCGAGTTCGAACACGCGCGATTCGACGATGCGAAAGCCGTATTGCTCGTAGGCGCGGATCGCCTGCGCATTGCCGCGGTTGACCTGCAGCCACAGCTGGCGCGCCGGGTGCGCGCGCGCCCAGTCGGCACACGCGTTCAGCAGGGCGGCGCCGATGCCCTGGCGCTGATGATCCGGGTGGACGTAGAGTTTGTCGAGCTTGCAGCGCGTATCTTCCAGCATCACGTGGGCAAACCCGACAGGAACGGCGCCCTGCAGCGCCACCCACCAGGCCTGGCGCGGATCGCCCAATTGCGCGCGGATGCGCTGCGGCGCGTAGCGATCCGCCAGCATGGCGTCGATCTGCGCCTGCGAAATCAGCGTCGGGTAGGTGGCCTGCCAGACCGTGCGCGCCAGCGCGCAAACCGCGTCGACATCGGCTGCTGTCAGCCGCTGCACGCTGGGCTGTGCGTCAGTCATAGAAGCTGGGTTCGCCCACCGGTCGGGTCTTGAAGCGGCGGTGCAGCCACAGGTACTGCGCCGGCATTTCGCGGATGCGTTCCTCGATGAACGCGTTCATGCGGGCGACGTCGGCGACAACGTCATCGCCCGGGTAGTCCTCCCACGGGGGGTAGAAATGCACTGCGTAGCCGCGTCCCCACGGCAGCTGGCGGGTGACGACCGGGACGATCTGCGCGCCGGCGAGCTTTGCCAGGCGCGGCAGCGCCGATACCGTGGCGGCCGGCACGCCGAAGAAGGGCACGAATTCGGCGTTGCGGCGGCCGTAGTCCTGGTCCGGCAGATAATAGAAGGGTAGATGCCGCTTGAGCGCTTTCAGCGCGGGCTTGATGCCTTCTCCGCGCGCAATCAGCGTGATCGGAAAAAATCGGCTGCGGCCGCGCTGCATGAAGCGGTCGGTCACCGGGTCCTTGGACGGCGCGTAGATCGAGACAATCTGGCGGTCCATGGTCAGCCGCACGCCGCCCATGTCGAGGCCGACGAAATGCGGCGCCAGCCAGATCACCGGCCGCGCGCCGTCGCCCAGTGCGGCTTCCGGATTGTCGATCTTGATCAGGCGGCGCAGCCGCGCCTCCGAGCCCCACCACAGCACGCCGTGTTCCAGCACCGCGCGCATCGAGGCCTGAAAGGTCTGCCGCAACCAGCGGCGGCGCGTCGCAATCGACGCCTCGGGAAAACACAGCGCGAGATTGGTGGCGACGATACGCCGCCGGCGCCCGGGCTTCATCGCCAGCAGCCAGCCGACCGCATTGCCGAGCGCCGCCTGCAGCGGCAGCGGCAGCCAGTGCAGCAGCCATAAGGCGCCCATGCTGAACCAGAGGGGCAGCAGCGACGGACGCCACAGGCTCTCGGCGGGCGCAGACTTCATGCGGCAGTGGGGTCGTACGGGTCGGGCGCGCTGCCCGGCCGCTTGTGGCGGTTGTAGCTCCACATGTACTGCGCGGGGAAGCGCCGCACCACCGCTTCCACCCCCTGGTTGATGCGAACCGCGGCGGCGGTCTTGTCTGCGGGCAGGTCGCCGTCCACCGGCGTCGCATGCAGGCGGTAGCCGCGCCCCCAGCTCAGGCGTTCGGCCGCGACGAAGAACGCGGCCGCGCCGGTCTTGCGCTGCAGGCTGGCAACCAGCGTCGGCGTATAGGCCGGGCGGCCGAAAAACGGTGCCCATACGCCGTCGCCGCCGGTGGCCACCTGGTCGGGCAGGATGCCGATACCTTCGTGGCGATTCAGCGCCGCCAGCAGCGCGCGCACGCCGGACAGGTCGGTCGGCACCAGCGTCGCCTGGCCGCGCTGGCGCCCCGACAGCATCAGCGCATCTAGCACCGGCTGGCGCGGCGGCTTGTACATCGCAGTGAAGGGGTGGCGCGCCGCGTAGTACTGGTTGATCATTTCGAAGCAGCCGATATGCGGCGCGATGACGATCACGCCCTTGCCGGCGGCGCGGGCGGCGTCGATGTGCTCCCAGCCGCGGGTGTCGCGGACCAGCTTCAGCACCTTGTCATACGGGCGCAGCCACACCGGCAGCAATTCGACGATGGCCTTGCCGGATTCGCCGATGGTGCGGCGCAACAGGCGCCTGCAGTCGCGTCCCGGCGTGCAGATCCCGCTGTCGAAGAGGTTGCTGCGCATGCGCGCGGCATGCCGCCCCGGCGCCCAGTAGATCAGCCAGCCGAGCACGATGCCCAGGCCGTGCAGCAGCGGCAGCGGCAAGCGGGCCAGCAGCTTGAACAGGACGGTCACGCGAACAGACGACGCCACACCGGTTTGCGCCCGGAATGGATCGGGGCCCCCCTGTGGGAATTGACGGCCGGGGCGGGGGCGCGGCACAATACGGTCGCCGCCGCGTTAATCTTGACAACTTGCGGGCGGGATACAAATACAGCTAAAGCGTCGCCGCTCCGTTGGTCCCCCGAGCCGGTTGCGCAACATCTAACCGGGACAACAGGAGCAGTCATGCAGAAGGATTTCATTTTTACGTCTGAGTCGGTGTCTGAAGGGCATCCCGACAAGATGGCGGATCAAGTGTCGGACGCGGTACTCGACGCAATTCTAACCCAGGACAAACATGCGCGCGTGGCGTGCGAGACGCTACTGACCACGGGCCTTTGCGTCGTCGCCGGCGAGATCACCACCACGGCGGTCATCGACTACAACCAGATCGCGCGCCAGACGATCAAGCGCATCGGCTACGATTCCTCCGAGATCGGCTTCGACTACAACACCTGTTCGGTGCTGGTCACCATCGGCAAGCAGTCGCCCGACATTGCGCAGGGCGTGGACCGCGCGCACGACGACAACCTCGACCAGGGCGCGGGCGACCAGGGCCTGATGTTCGGCTATGCCTGCAACGAAACGCCGGTGCTGATGCCAATGCCGATCCACCTCGCGCACCGCCTGACCGAGCGCCAGTCCGAACTGCGCAAGGACGGCCGCCTGCCGTGGCTGCGTCCGGACGCCAAGTCGCAGGTCTCGATCCGCTACGTCGACGGCATGCCGCATTCGATCGACACCGTCGTGCTCTCCACCCAGCACAATCCCGATATTTCCCACGCCCAGTTGTCGGAGGCGGTGATCGAGGAGATCATCAAGCCGGTGCTGCCCAAGCACATGCTCACTGCAGACACGCGCTACCTGGTCAACCCCACCGGCCGCTTCGTCGTCGGCGGGCCGATGGGCGACGCCGGCCTGACCGGCCGCAAGATCATCGTCGACACCTACGGCGGCGCATCGCCGCACGGCGGCGGCGCCTTCTCCGGCAAGGATCCGTCCAAGGTCGACCGTTCCGCCGCCTACGCCGGCCGTTACGTGGCGAAGAACATCGTCGCCGCGGGCCTTGCCGACAAGTGCATGGTGCAGATCAGCTACGCCATCGGCGTGGCCAAGCCCACCTCGCTGATGGTCGACACCTTCGGCACCGGCAAAATCCCCGAGGCGAAAATCGTCGAACTGATCGCAGCGCATTTCGACCTGCGCCCCAAGGGCATCGTCAACATGCTCGACCTGCTGCGCCCGATCTACACGCGCACCGCGAGCTACGGCCACTTTGGCCGCGACGAGCCTGAATTCACCTGGGAAGTCACCGACAAGGCCGCCGAACTCAAGGCTGCAGCCGGGCTGTAAGGCATGCTGATGCAGGTGCTGCTGTTCGTGCTCGGACTGGCGGCGCTGGTCGTCGGCGCCGAAGTCATGGTGCGCGGCGCCTCGCGGCTGGCGGTGTCGTGGGGTATTTCGCCGCTGGTGGTGGGTCTCACCGTGGTGGCGTTCGGCACCAGCGCGCCCGAAATGGCGGTCTCGGTCGATGCGGCCCTGTCCGGTTCGTCCGATTTGGCGATCGGCAATGTGGTTGGCAGCAATATTGCCAACGTCCTGCTGATCCTGGGGATTTCCGCACTGATCGCGCCGCTGCTGGTACATGAGCAGATCATTCGCCAGGAAGTCCCGGTGATGATCGGCGCCTCGCTGCTGGTGCTGGCGCTGGCGCTCGACGGCAGCATCGGCCGCGCCGAGTCAGCGCTGCTGTTTGCGCTGCTGATCGCCTACACCGTGTTTCTGATCGTGCAGTCGCGGCGCGCGTCGCAGGCCACGTCGGACGAATACTCCAGCGAGATTCCAACCAGCCACTGGGACCGTCGCTGGGGCGTGCAGGTGGCGCTGGTGCTCGCAGGCCTGGCGCTGCTGGTGCTCGGTGCCGACTGGCTGGTGGGCGCGGCGGTGATGGTCGCCAAAATGATGGGCGTGAGCGATCTCGTCATCGGCCTCACCGTCGTGGCGGTCGGCACCTCGATGCCGGAAATCGCCACCTCGCTGATCGCCGCGCTGCGGGGCCAGCGCGACATCGCCGTCGGCAACGTGGTCGGCAGCAACATTTTCAACCTGCTGGCGGTGCTGGGCGCGGCAGGCGTGGTGTCGGCCAGCGGGCTTCACGTGCCCGAGGCGGCGCGCAACTTCGACCTGTGGGTGATGCTGGCGGTCGCCTTCGCCTGCCTGCCGATCCTGCTCACCGGGCGCGAGATTGCGCGCTGGGAAGGCGCGGTCTTCCTCGGCTATTACGCCGCTTACCTGCTGTATCTGGTTCTCGCCGCGCAGCAGCACGACAGTCTGCCGGCCTATTCCAACATGATGTTGAGCTACGTGATCCCGCTCACCGTGGTGACCCTGGTGGTCAGCTTGATGCGGCGACGGCGCGTCGCGGATTAACCGGAATTCCAACAGGGCAAGCGAGGCAGCTGGGTGGGGTGGGCGCAGCCCACGCGGAACGTGGCTTGCGTAGTCGTGGCGGCTGACGGGGTGCGTTGTGGTGGGTTGCAGCCACCCTCGCGCCGCAAATCAGCGCATGGACAATCCCGGATTGATGCATGTCGCGCGCACGTCCGGCAAGGCCGCGCCGGAACCGCCAAAAATCGCTGAGTCCGGGCTGATGTGATGCGTCTCTCCAGAGATCATTCGGTATTGACCCCGACTGGGGTAGAATGCCGCCTCGGTTCTGAGGAGCGCTGCGACGGTTCATCCGCCAGGCTCAGGACGCTTTCTTTCAACGGCGCTCACGTTTTCTTTTTTGTGAACAGAAAGGAGGCGTGATGAACGCCGCACTCAATACCTCTACCGACTACGTCATTGCCGATCTTGCCCTCGCCGACTGGGGCCGCAAGGAAATGCGCATCGCCGAAACCGAAATGCCGGGCCTGATGGCCATCCGCGAGGAATTTGCGGCGGCGCAGCCGCTGAAAGGCGCGCGCATCACCGGTTCGCTGCACATGACCATCCAGACCGCGGTGCTGATCGAGACGCTGACCGCGCTCGGCGCCGAAGTGCGCTGGGCGTCGTGCAACATCTTCTCGACCCAGGACCACGCCGCTGCGGCGATCGCCGCGTCCGGCGTTCCGGTGTTCGCGGTCAAGGGCGAATCCCTGGAAGACTACTGGGACTACACCCATCGCATCTTCGAGTGGGCCGACGGTGGCTTCAGCAACATGATCCTCGACGACGGCGGCGACGCCACGCTACTGCTGCATCTGGGCGCGCGCGCGGAAAAAGACATCTCGGTGGTGGCCAATCCCACCAGCGAGGAAGAGCGCGTGCTGTATGCCGCGATCAAGGCCAAGGTGGCCAAGGACCCGACATGGTATTCGGTGCGTCTTGCCGCAGTGAAAGGCGTGACCGAGGAAACCACCACCGGCGTGCACCGCCTGTACCAGATGCACGCACGCGGCGAGCTCAAGTTCCCGGCGATCAACGTCAACGATTCGGTCACCAAGTCCAAGTTCGACAACCTGTATGGCTGCCGCGAATCGCTGGTGGACGGCATCAAGCGCGCCACCGATGTGATGATCGCCGGCAAGGTCGCCGTCGTTGCCGGCTATGGCGATGTGGGCAAAGGCTCGGCACAGGCGCTGCGTGCCCTCTCCGCCCAGGTGTGGGTGACCGAGATCGACCCGATCTGCGCGCTGCAGGCGGCGATGGAAGGCTACCGCGTGGTGACCATGGAATACGCCGCCGACAAGGCCGACATCTTCGTCACCGCCACCGGCAACTTCCACGTCATCAACCACGACCACATGGCGAAGATGAAGGACCAGGCCATCGTCTGCAACATCGGCCACTTCGACAACGAGATCGACGTCGCCTCGATCGAGAAGTACCAGTGGGAAGAG
>JAKACL010000061.1 GCA_021821425.1 Pseudomonadota bacterium | reverse complement strand
TTCCGATCGCGGCCATCGACTGGCAGTTGCAGCGCTTTGCCCACAATACCGACATCGCCACCCAGTTCAGCACGCCCGACGCGCCGGTTCCGCTTGACGCGGATGCCGCCACCGCCGTTTTCCGCATCGTGCAGGAGGCGCTGACCAATGTGGCCAAGCACGCGCACGCCACGCGGGTCAGACTCAGGCTGGTGCGGGAGCCGGACAGCCTGCTGCTCACCCTCACCGACAATGGCCGCGGCATCCAGCCGACCGTCAAACCGCGGGGCAGGCCGGGTTTCGGGCTGCTCGGCATGCGCGAGCGTGCCGCCGCACTGGGCGGCGAGCTCAGCGTCCAGCCGGCCAAACGCGGGGGCACCCAGGTCAGCCTGCGCATCCCGGTGTCCGCCGCCGTGCCCGCGCCGGCGAAATGACGGCATAATCGATCCAGACAGATACCCAGCAGAGACTTCCGTGGCCGCAGTCAAACCCTATCGCATCCTGATCGTCGACGACCACGCCATCGTGCGCGAAGGCCTCAAGCAGATCCTGGCCGAGGTCGACGACATCGAGGTCGCCGGCGAGGCCGACTGCTCCAGCCGCGCCCTGCAAATGGCCCGCCGCGAATCCTGGGACATGGTGCTGATGGACATCACGATGCCCGACCGCAGCGGCATCGAGACGCTGGAGCTGATGAAAAAGGAGCACCCCGGCCTGCAGGTGCTGATGCTGTCCATGCACCGCGAAACCCAGTACGCGGTGCGCGCCCTGAAGAGCGGCGCCGCCGGCTACCTCAACAAACAGAGCGCGCCCGCCCAGCTGGTCGATGCGATCCGCATGGTCGCTTCGGGCAAGAAATACATCAGTGCCGAAGTCGCGCAGGAACTCGCCAGCCAGGTCAGCGGCGAGCGCGACAGCCTGCCGCACGAGGGACTCTCCAACCGCGAATACCAGACCCTGTGCATGATCGCCTCCGGCCTGCCGGTTTCCGCCATTGCCGACAAGCTCGCGCTGTCGGTCAAGACCATCAGCATGTACCGTGCCCGCCTGCTGAAGAAAATGCAGCTCAAGAACAACGCCGAGCTGACCCATTACGCGATCAAGAACGGCCTGCTCGACTGAGTTCTCCCGGCGTAGCGCGCTCTGCCTGGGCCGCACCATGAGCAGGGCGATAGGCTTCAGCCGTGGAAATACGAGGCTTTTTCGGCCCTAATTGGCCTTTTGACGCTCGCGCACCCGCACTACCATGCGGATATCCTGATCGTCCCGGTTAGAACCGGGTCCCACACACATGGCCGAAGCCCGCATCAATCTGGACAACCCGACCGAAGTCGCGCGGGAAACCCTGCGCCGCCTGGCGCTGCGCCGGATTGCGCCGACGCCGGACAATTACCAGACTCTGTACGAGGAAATCGTCGGCGCACCCGCGGCTACCGCGACCGGCGCGTCCAAGGCGCCCAGCGCCGCCAGCGCGCTGACGGCGCTGGCGGGCGAGATCGAGGCCCAGCACCCCGCGCTGGCGGCCCAGGCGGCCAGCCTTGTCCGTGCCATCGACAAACAGGACTGGCGCCAGTGCGGCTGGGTGCTGTCCGACGTCGTTCGCCAACTCAAGCAGCCGGACGGCAAGGACCGCCCGGCAGAGCGCGAGCGGCCGCTGCGCTCGGCTGCGGGTCAGTCCCAGGATCCCCAGGCGCAGCTGCGCGAACTGCTGGCCAAGACGCTGGAACTCGGCGTCGCGCCGCAGCTCGAGCCGATCCCGCGGCTGGAGGAAAAAGCCCGCGAACTCGCCGTCTCGGTGCGCGCGGCCGACAGCGCCGCCGCGCTGGATGCCGCCGCCAGCGGCCTGAAATCGCTGTGGATGAACATTGAAATGCAGGCGTCCGATGCCCGCGGCCTGCAGGAAACGCTCAAGCGCGTGCTGCTGCTGCTGGTGGAAAATATCGGCGAGCTGCTCGACGACGACACCTGGTTGCGCGGCCAGCTCGACGTGGTGCAAAAGGTCATCGCCGGACCGATCAAGATCCGTGCGCTGCAGGACGCCGAAAAGCGCCTCAAGGAAGTGATCTACAAGCAGAGCATGGTGAAGCACGGCCTGCGCGAAGCCACCGCCAACCTCAAGGCCACCATGACCACCTTCGTCAGCCGCATGGGCGACGCGGTGGCGGCCAACGACGAATACCAGGGCAAGCTCGCTTCGCATATCGAACGCATCAGCAATACCGAAGACGTGGTCGAGCTCAACCGCATCCTCGAGAATCTGCTGGAGGAAACCCGCAGCGCGCAGGCCGACAGCCACCGTGCCCATCAGCAGCTGATCGAGGAGCGCGACGCCGCCATCAATGCGGAAAGCCGCATCCGCCAGCTGGAAACCGAGCTTGCGCAGATGAGCGCGCTGGTGCGCGAGGATCCGATGACCCACAGCCTCAACCGGCGCGGCCTCGACGACGAATTCGCGCGCGAGGCCGCGCGCGCCGACCGCTACGGCACGCCGTTCAGCCTCGCCGTGCTCGACGTCGACAATTTCAAGTCGCTGAACGACAAGCGCGGCCACAAGGCCGGCGACGAGGCGCTGATCCATCTGGTCGCGGTCGCCAAGGAAGAACTGCGCATCACCGACCACATCGCGCGCCTGGGCGGCGAGGAATTCCTCATCATTCTGCCCAACACGCCGCTGGGCGAGGCCGAGCGCATCGTCACGCGGCTGCAGCGCAGCCTCACCAAGAAATATTTTCTCGACAACAACGAGCGCGTGCTGATCACCTTCAGCGCCGGCGTTGCCGAACGCAATGCCGGCGAAGCGCAGGAAGCCGCGATCGGCCGCGCCGACGGCGCCATGTATCAGGCCAAGCTGGCCGGCAAGAACCGCGTGTTTCTCGCCCCCGCCGCGCATGCGGCGCCGCTGGATGCCGAATGAAGCGTCGCTATATATCAATGCATTTCACAGCTTTGCACCCTTGCCATGAAGTTTTTTGAAAGCCGGCCTTAACTTTCTCCGACCCCCGACGATTCCTCACACAACGGCGGTTCATGTGGCCCACGCAGCGGGCAGACCAAAGTTGACGGCATCAGAGACCGGACTATTCGACCCACTTTAAGGAGAAACATCATGGCACAAGTAATCAACACCAACGTCAGCGCCCTGTTCGCCGGCGCAGCACTGAACAAATCGGCCATCGGCCTGCAAATCGCCCAGGAGCGCCTGTCTTCCGGTCTGCGGATCAACAGCTCCCGCGACGACGCAACCGGCCTCGGCATTGCGACCGGCTACGACAAGCAGATTCGCGGCACCAACGTTGCCACCCGCAACGCCAGCGACGCGATTTCCAAGGCGCAGACCAACGACGGTTATGCCGCGCAGATTCACGAAAACCTGAAGCGCCTGTATGAAATTGCCGTGCAGCTGGGCGGCACTGCCTCCGGCGCGGAAGCCACGGCGCTGCTCGCAGAAAACACGCGTATCGCCGGTTTGACGACCGCCGCCGTCGCGACCACCGTGGACGGCAACGGCACCCAGGTTACCGGCGTCAGCGCCGTGATCACCGCCCCGACCGCTACGACGGTTGCCGGCATCACGACCGACATTGCCAGCGTGACCACCGCGCGTGCCAACTACGGTGCCGACATGGTGCGCTTCGCCTCCGCGGTGGCCACCATGCAAACCGAGTCGGTGAACCTGTCGGCGTCCTTCAGCCGGATCATGGACACCGACTACGCTGCCGAAACGTCTTCGCAAGCGCGCAACAACATCCTGCAGCAGGCGGGTACCGCGGTTCTGGCGCAGGCCAACCAGTCGCCGAGCACCGTGCTGACGCTGTTGCGTTAAGCATCGCAGGCAAGACCCCCAGTCCGGCCCGGCCGGCCTGGGATTTCGCTTAAAGGATATCCATCATGATTATCCCGAATAGTACCCAGATGAATCAGGCTGCACAGCCTGGTGCACGCACGCCAGACGCAGTGCCTGTCAAGGCGGCTGCGGTTTCGCCTGTCACCGTGGCCCCGGCCCCGGAAGCCCCTGTGCAACCTACACCCAGCGAGTTGAAAAGCGCCGTTGCAGCGATCAATAGCGTCATGCGACAGTCGAATCTCAACCTTGAATTCAGCGTGGACACCGACACCCGGGAAACCGTGGTGAAAATGGTGGACACCAGCACCGGCGAATTGATTCGCCAGTTTCCTTCCGAAGCAACACTGGCCATATCTCGCGGAATCGAACAATTCCAGCAGGGTATGCTGCTCACCCAGAAGGCTTGAGCCGGGAGGCTGACCATGGCAATCACCGCTTCAACCACGACCGCATTCGATGTGCCCACGCTCGTTTCGCAGCTGATGGCGATCGAACGCCGGCCCATTGACAGCCTCAATGCCAAAATCAGCAGCTACGAAACCAAAATCTCGTCCTTCGGCACGCTCAGCAGCCTGGTATCGGGATTTCAAACCGCAGCAAAATCCCTGAATACCGCCCTGCAGAAACTCTCCGCCACGCCGTCCGATACCGGCGCGCTGTCCGCCACGGCAGACAGCACAGCTGTGCCCGGCACCTACAGCGTGAACGTAAGCAAGCTGGCCCAATCCCAGAACCTGGTTGCCGCAGGGCAAACCGCCAGCAACGTCGCCATCGGCGACGGCACCGCCACCACGGTCACGTTCGACCTCGGCACCATCAGCGGCGGCACGCTGACCAACGGCGTCTACAGCGGGGCGACGTTCACCTCCAACGGCAGCGGCACGGTCAGCATTGTCATCGATAGCACCAACAACACGCTGGAAGGCATTCGCGACGCGATCAATGCCGCTTCCGCGGGGGTGACCGCGACCATCGTCAACGACGGCAGCGGCACGCCCTACCGCCTGGCGCTGACCTCAAGCAGCACCGGCGCCAGCAACAGCCTGAAAATCACCACCAGCGGCGGCGACGGCAGCATCGGCAACCTGCTTGGCCATGACCCGGCAGGGGTGCAAAATCTGAACCAGACCCTGGCCGCCCAGAATGCCAGCCTCACGGTGAATGGCATCGCGATCACCAGCGCGTCCAACACAGTCAGCGGCGCCATCCAGGGCGTTGCACTGACGCTCAAGAACACCACCGCGACGGCGGCCAGCCTGACCGTCGCGCGCGACACTGCGGCCATCGGCACTGCAGCGTCCGGTTTTGTCGACGCCTATAACGCGCTGGCCAGCCAGATCAAATCCCGTTCCGCCTATGGCAGCGCAGGCAGCGAAGGCGGCGTCCTCGCAGGCGACAGCGCGCTGCGCGCGATGCAGGATCAGCTGCGCAACATCTTTATCACGCCTGCAACAGGCGGCACCCTGAGCTCGCTTTCCCAGGTCGGCATCACGTCCAAGGCAGACGGCACGCTGGCGCTGGACAGCAGCGTGCTCAACAGCGCGATTGCGGCCGATTACGACGATGTGGTCAACCTGTTCTCGTCGTCCTCGGGTTTCGCCACCCGGATGGATGCCTGGGCCACGACCGCGCTCAGCGCCGGCGGCCTGATCGACAGCCGCACCGAAAGCCTCAAGAGCTTCGTCAAGGACCGCAACGAGGAAGTGGACCGGCTGGAGAACCGGATGCTGGCCCTGCAGAAAAAATACACCGCCGAGTACACCAACTTGAATCTCATGCTGAGCCGCATGAACAGCACCAGCACGTTTTTGACGCAGCAACTGCTCAGCCAGCCGTCGAGCAACTAAAGAACCCATCAGGAGAGAGACGTGTATACGAATTTCAGAAGCGCCGCCAGCACGTACGCCAATGTCGGGCTGGAGACCGGCGTCGTCGCGGCCAGCCCGCACCAGCTCATCGTGATGCTGTACGAAGGCGCCGAACTCGCCGTGCGGATGGCGATCAAGCACATCAGCGACGGCGACATCGCAAAGAAATCCGCCGCCATCAGCAAGGCCAACAACATCATCGTTGAAGGGCTGCAGGCCGCGCTCGATCCGCACCAGGGCGGCGTAATCGCGCAGCAGCTGGAAGCGCTGTACGTCTACATGAGCCAGCGCCTGATGCTCGCGCACATCAACAACCAGACCGCTCCGCTGGAAGAAGTGCTGACCCTGCTGCGCGACCTGCATGGCGCATGGCAGCAGATCGGCAGCGCCGCACCCGGCGCATCCCGCCATTCCATGGCTGCCTGATCCGGAGATCGACATGACCAGCAACGAAATGCTCACCACCTACGAATCGCTCTCCGCCCTCACCGGAACCATGCTGACCGCCGCCCGCCGGGGCGAGTGGGACGAACTGGCCATGCTGGAGCAACGCTGCCGCGGTTACGTCGGCACCCTGATGGATGCCGCGCCGGTGCCGCTCAGCGCCACCGAGCAGCGCGCCAAAGTGGCGATCATCCGCACCATCCTGCAACACGACGCCCAAATCCGCGCCCTCACCGAGCCGCACATGCATATGCTGCAGCAGCGCCTGGGCGCGATTCGCACGAGCCAGCGCAGCGTCGAGGCCTACGGCGCACAACGGGCCTGACACCCGGACCCATGTTTCCGGTTCAGTTCCTGGCCCGCATTCTGGATGTCCCGCCTGCGCTGGATGGCCCGAATCGTCAACTGTCCGGCCTCGTAGGCGCGCAGCGTGTCCTCAATGCCACCGAACGCGACCAGGCCGGGCCGCGCGCCGCATTCGAACATCTGAAGGTTGGCCAGACGCTGACCGGCCTGGTGAAAAGCCTGACGCAGGGCGTGTCGCTGGTCGAGATCGAGGGTCAAAACGTGGCCATGCGTCTGCCCCAGCAGACGGCGCCGGGCGACACCCTGCGCCTGCGCTTTGCCGGCCACATGCCGCAGCCGGTATTCCTGCTCGACCCACCCGAAACGGCCGCCAGCGATACGCCCCAGCTGAGCCAGACCGCACGCATGCTGAGCGACCTGATGCAGCAGCTGCCCGGACGCGGCGCACTGCCGACGCTGACCGCACCCGGCCCGCTGCTCGACAAGGCCACGATCAATCCGTCCATCCTCGCGCTCGCGCTGCGCACCACGCTGGTCCGCAGCGGGCTGTTCTACGAATCGCACCTGGCCAATTGGGTAGTCGGCCAGGACAGTCTCGACGGGCTGCTGCAGGAGCCGCAAAACCGCCCGGCCGCCGAAACGCCGCGCGGCGCGTCCCAGGCACCGGCCAATCCCCTGCACACCCTGCTGACGCAGCAGTTGCAGGTGCTGGAGTCGCCGCAATTCGTCTGGCGCGGCGAACTGTGGCCGGGGCAGCCGCTCGAATGGATGTTGCGCCACGATGCCGGCCAGGAACAAGACGGAAAACTCGCCGCCGATGGCGACGGAACCGCGGACAGGGGCTGGGAATCGCATCTCAAGCTGACGCTGCCGCAGCTGGGCACGGTGAACGTGCATATCCGCCTCGATGCGCAGCAGGCGTTCAGCATCCGCATGGTGCCGGAGCAGTCCGACGCCGAACCGGTGCTGCAGGGCAACCGCGCGCGCCTGGCAGAACAGCTGGCTGCTGCAGGCTGCGCGCTCAAGACCCTGACGGTGGAACACGATGGCGCTGCCTGAGCCGCAACCCGACCGGCAACGCGCCGCGGCCGCCATCGCCTATCGCGAAAGCGACGGCGCGCCGCGCGTGGTCGCCAAGGGTCGCGGCATCCTGGCCGACACCATCATCGAGCGCGCACGCGCGTCCGGGGTGTACGTCCACGAATCGCGCGAACTGCTGGCCCTGCTGATGCAGGTCGACCTCGACAGCCACATACCGCCGCAGCTGTATATAGCAGTGGCCGAACTGCTGGCCTGGCTTTATCATCTGGAAGAATCCAAACACGACCGTGCGCTCACGCCGCCCTGACGTCCGATCCGAATGCCTACTTCATCACCCCGCACCTCAGATCCTGTCGACCACGACGATCCGCTCGCGCCCTATACGCTGCATTCGCGGGCGGACATCATATTCCAGCTGCGCGCGCTGCAGAAACGCAAACTGCTGGTCAACCTCGACCTCAGGGACAGCCGGCAGATCATCGTCACCTCGGTGCTCGCCATCAACGAAACCCGCGGCACGGTCATTCTCGACAGCGCCCGCGGCGACGCGCTCAACCACGAGCTGCTGTCCGGCAAGGGCGCGGAATTCGTTGCCCAGATCGACGGCGTGTCGATCTCGTTCACCACCGGCCCGGTCACGCTGTGCGAGTTCGAAAAGCTGCCGGCGCTGCGCATCCCCCTGCCCCGGTCCATGGTCCGCTTGCAGCGGCGCGAGCACTTCAGGGTGCCGATGCCGATCGCCAACCCGGCCCGCTGTCTGATCCCGGTGCCGCTGGGCATGGACGACAACGAGGCGATCAACACACATATCGTTGACATCGGCTGCGGCGGCGTGGCGCTGGCCGACCCCAGCGGGCGACTCGGAACGGAAACCGGCCGCCGGCTGCCCGACTGCCGCCTGCTGCTGCCGGAAACCGACGTCGTCGTGACCACGTTGGAAGTCCGCAACACGGCGCAGATCCGTCTTCAGAACGGCGCCTTCCAGACCCGCCTCGGCTGTAAATTCATCGATCTGCCCAACGACATGGCGGCCCATCTGCAGCGCTTCGTCATGAATATCGAGCGCGCGCGGCGCAACTCGCTCTGATTCGCGCCGGCCGCCCTCACCCGAACACCCAGGAGACCCCCATGCAAACGATCCAGCAGGAAATCGACGAACGCACCAATCTGACCAGTTCCAACAAACTGGAACTGCTGCTGTTCCGTCTGGGGGTGGATGCCAACCTCGACCGCAACGAGCTGTTCGGCATCAACGTATTCAAGATCCGCGAAATCATCCCGATGCCGATGATCACCGCCGTGGCCGGCTCGCATGCCCACATGATGGGCGTGGTCGACCTACGCGGGCAGGTGATCCCGGTCATCGACCTGCCGGCGGTTGCCGGCTGCAGGCCGAAAACCGGCTTGAACATCCTCTTGATCACCGAATATGCACGTACCACGCAGGCATTTGCCGTCGAATCGGTGGAAGATATCGTGCGCCTCGACTGGCGCCAGGTGATGTCGGCCGAAGGCAACGCCGCCGGCGGCATGGTGACCAGTCTCGCCCGCCTCGACGGCGAGAACAGCGACCGCCTGGTGCAGGTGCTGGACGTGGAGACCATCCTGCGCAAGGTCATGCCGCCGAGCGACGAGGACCACGGCACCACCCATATCAATACCACGGTCGACATCAAGCCGGGCACCGTCATCCTGGCGGCGGACGATTCGCTGATCGCCCGCACCATGATCGAACAGGGCCTGGAAACGATGAAACTGCCCTACATCATGTGCAAGACCGGCAAGGAAGCCTGGGATCAGCTGCAGACGATCTCCGACAAGGCCCAGGCCGAGGGGAAAACCGTGCTGGACCGCGTCGCCCTGGTGCTGACCGACCTGGAAATGCCCGAAATGGACGGTTTTACGCTGACCCGCAACATCAAGCAGGATCCGCGCTTCAGCGCCATTCCGGTGGTGATCCATTCGTCGCTGACCGGATCGACCAACGAAGCCCACGTCAAGAAAGTGGGGGCGGACGCCTATGTGGCGAAATTCGTCGCCGAGGACCTCGCCAACGCGCTGCGTTACGTGCTGATGAACGCAAACAAGAAATAGGAAGCGGGCCCGGGTCAGACGCCCATGGCCATGATTTCCTGGTAAGCCGACACCAGCTTGTTGCGCACCTGAACGGTCTGCTGGAAGGCAATACTCGATTTTTGCAGGGCGATCATGGCGTCGGACAGACTCACCGTGGTATCGCCCGTCTCGAAGCGCCGGGCCAGATCCTGCGCCTGCGACTGCGTCTGGTTGACCTGGTCGAGCGAGGACCTCAACGCCGACGCGAAATCGACCCCGCCGGCCGCTTTGGCCTTCTGGGCCGGTTCAGCCGCCGGGCTCGCGGCCGCGGCCGCTGCCCGCAACTGCGCCACCATTGCCTCGATCCTGCCGGTATCGATCGCGCCTATGCTCATCGTGCCCTCCTTTGTCTGCCGAGGCGGTTTTTCACGTGACCACCTTATCAGGCCGATCGCAAGCCATAAGGGCAATAAGCGCGGTAAACCGGCTGTTATTCCCCCGATTGAAACAGGCGGTGCTGCCGATAATGCCTTCACAAAGCGACATTCCATGGGGGAGACACGGATGAACACGGCAACCGTAGACAGGGCGGCCCATGACGCCAGAACGGTGGGAGCGGAAAGATGGCGGTAGAAGGCGAAATCGTGGTTCCTGGCAACGTCATGTCGTTTACCCAGACGACAGGCGGTCGGAAAATCCTGCTGGCGCTGGGCGTGGCCGCCATGGCCGCGGCCATGGTCGCGATCTGGATGTGGGGGCAGCAGCCGGATTACCGGGTGCTGTTCTCGAATTTCAGCGATCGCGATGGCGGTGCGATCGTGGCCGAGCTGGAAAAGATGGGTATTCCCTACAAATACGCCGAGGGCGGCGGCGCCGTGCTGGTGCCTTCCACCCAAGTGCATGACGCGCGCCTGAAACTGGCGTCCCAGGGCCTGCCCAAGGGCGGCAACGTCGGCTTCGAGCTGATGGAAAACCAGCGTCTGGGCTCGTCCCAGTTCGTCGAGCAGATCAATTTCCAGCGCGCCATGGAAGGCGAGCTGGCCCGCTCGATCGAATCGGTGTCGGCGGTGCAGGCCGCGCGCGTGCATCTGGCCATGCCCAAGGATTCGGTCTTCGTGTCTGAACAGAAATCGCCCACCGCCTCGGTTCTGCTCAACCTGCACCCCGGCCGCACGCTCGATCCGCAGCAGATCAGCGCGATCGTGCACCTGGTCGCCAGCAGCGTGCCGGAACTGATGCCCAAGAACGTGACCCTGGTCGACCAGAACGGCAACCTGCTGTCCGATGCCGGGCGGAACGCCGGCAGCATCAGCGGCATGGATCCGAGCCAGATCAAATATGTGCAGGAGCTGCAGCAAAGCGTCGTGCGGCGCATCGAATCGATCATCACGCCCATTGTCGGCCCCAATAACGTGCGTGCCGAGGCGACCGCAGATGTCGACTTCTCGCGCAGCGAACAGGCGGTGGAATCCTACAAGCCGAACCAGACCCCGGACGCAATGGTGGTGCGCAGCCAGCAGACCAGCGAATCGCTGAACGGCGTCGCCAACCCCGCCGGCGTGCCGGGCGCGCTGACCAACCAGCCGCCGGCACCGGCCACCGCGCCCATCGTTGCGCCCGACCAGGCCGCCACGGCCAACGCCGCGACCGGACCGGCCACCAGCACGCGCAAGGATGCCACCTACAACTACGAAGTCGACAAGACCATCCAGTACGTCCAGCAGGGCGGCGGCGGCCTCAAGCGGCTGTCGGTCGCGGTGGTGGTCAACCACAAGCGCAGCACCGACGCCGAAGGCAAGGTGGTCATGAAACCGCTGACCGCAGCCGAGATCACGCAGATCACCAATCTGGTCAAGGATGCGATGGGCTTCAACGCGGAGCGCGGGGATTCGGTCAATGTGGTCAACACGCCCTTCGCCAGCCCCGAGGCGGAGAAACTGCCGGACCCGCCTTTCTGGAAGCAGTCGGAGAACCGCGAATACATCGACATGGCGAAAACCGCGGGCAAATATCTGCTGATGGCGCTGGCGCTGGTGCTGCTGTATCTGCGCGGGCTGAAGCCGCTGCTGAAAAAGCTGGATGAAATGGCCAAGCTGCCGCCGCCGGCGCCGGTCCAGCATCTGCAGCACGCCGTGGGTGGAAACCTGCTGCCCGGCCAGCGCAACTATGAAGAAAACCTGACTCGCGCGCAGCAACTGGCCAACCAGGATCCGCGCGTGGTCGCCAATATCGTGAAGACCTGGGTGGGCGGCAATGAGTGACAACAGCGGCGTCACCAAGGGCGCAATTCTGATGCTGGCACTGGGAGAGGAAGGCGCCTCCCAGGTCATGAAGTATCTCGGCCCGCGCGAAGTGCAAAAGCTCGGCGAGGCGATGACCAGCATGAAGTCGATCCCGCAGGAAGATGTCGTCAACGTGCTGGAAGATTTCAACACGGTGGTGGACATGAATTCGTCGCTGGGGCTCGATTCCAACGATTACATCCGCACCGTGCTGACCAAGGCGCTGGGCGACGACAAGGCCTCGTCGCTGCTGAACCGGATTCTCGGCGGCGGCGGCGATGCCAGCGGTATCGAGAGCCTGAAGTGGATGGATTCCGAATCGGTGGCCGACCTCATTCACAACGAACACCCGCAGACCATTTCCACCATCCTGGTGCACCTGGAGCGCGACCAGGCCTGCGAGGTGCTCAACTGCGTCACCTAGCTCCTG
>JAKACL010000060.1 GCA_021821425.1 Pseudomonadota bacterium | reverse complement strand
AGGATGCGCGCGCTGACGACGCCTTCGGCGCCGCGCACGTCGAGCCAGCCGATAATGCGCACCTGCTCCAGCTGGCGCAGCAGCGCGCGATAGCCGGGCAGCACCAGGCGAATGTCGGCGCCGCGTTCGTGCAGCGCGTGCGGCAGGCTGTAGGCCACGTCGCCCAGCCCGCCGGTCTTCACCAGCGGGTACGCCTCGCTGGCCACTAACAGTATTTTTTTAGCTCCGCGTTTCATTATTTTTTTAGGGGTCAGGATTCAGGGGCCAGGGGTCAGGGGGTCTTGTGCAGCGCACGTTTGAATAGGCGCGGCCAAGGCCGCACCTCCTCTGATCCCTGATCCCTGATCCCTGAATCCTGACCCCTTCCTTCTCAACATGGTTTCAGAAAAATGGCGCCCAGCGGCGGCAGCGTCACCTCCACGGAATGGTTGTAGCCCATCCACGGCAGGTTCTGCGGCTGCAGCGGGCGGCCGTTGCCGAGGTTGCTGCCGCCGTAATACATCGAATCGGTGTTGAGCACCTCGCACCACGCTGCGCCCGAAGGCACACCGATGCGGTAGGCCGTGCGCGGCACCGGGGTGAAGTTGAACAGCGCCACCAGCGGGGCCGTCCCTTCGCCGCCCTGGCGCACGAAGCTCAGCACCGACTGGTCGGCGTCGTGGCAGTCGATCCAGCGGAAGCCGCGCGGATCGAAATCGAATGCGTGCAGCGCCGGCTCGTCCCGGTACAGCCGGTTGAGGTCGCGCAGCACGGCGCGAATGCTGTCGTGCGCAGGAAACTTGAGCAGCGCCCAGTCCAGCTCGCCGGCTTCCTTCCATTCGTTCCACTGGCCGAATTCGCCGCCCATGAACAGCAGCTTCTTGCCCGGGTGCGCATACTGCCAGGCATAGAACAGCCGCAGGTTGGCAAAGCGCTGCCAGGTGTCGCCCGGCATCTTGTCGAGCAGGCTTTTCTTCATGTGCACCACTTCGTCGTGCGACAGCGGCAGCACGAAGTTTTCGGTCCACGCATACATCTGGCTGAAGGTCAGCTGGTTGTGCTGGTACTTGCGATAGATCGGCTCCTTTTCGATGTAGTCGAGGCTGTCGTTCATCCAGCCCATGTTCCATTTCATCGAAAAGCCCAGTCCGCCGAGTTCGACCGGGCGCGACACCGCCGGCCACGCGGTCGATTCCTCGGCGATGGTGAGCACGCCGGGGAAGCGGCCGTGCACTTCGATGTTCATCTCGCGCAGGAACTGCACCGCCTCGATGTTTTCGCGCCCGCCGTACTGGTTCGGCACCCACTCGCCCGGATTGCGCGAGTAGTCGAGGTAGAGCATCGAGGCCACCGCGTCGACGCGCAGGCCGTCGATGTGGAATTCCTCCAGCCAGTACAGCGCGTTGGCGACCAGGAAATTGCGCACCTCGTTGCGGCCGAAGTCGAACACCAGCGTGCCCCACTCCTGGTGCTCGCCGCGGCGCGGGTCGGCGTGCTCGTACACCGGCTCGCCGGTGAAGCGCGCCAGCGCGAACTCGTCTTTCGGAAAATGCGCCGGCACCCAGTCCAGCAGCACGCCGATGCCGGCCTGGTGACAGGCGTCGACAAAGGCACGGAAATCGTCCGGCGAGCCGAAGCGCGCGGTCGGCGCGTAATAGCCCGACACCTGGTAGCCCCACGAGGCATCGAGCGGATGCTCGGCCACCGGCATCAGTTCGATATGGGTGTAGCCGAGGTCCTGCACATACGGAATCAGCTCGGCCGCGAGTTGGCTCCAGCTGTAGAAGCTGCCGTCGGCATGGCGCCGCCACGAACCGGGATGCAGTTCATAGATGCTGATCGGACGATGCTGCCAGTCGAACTGCGCGCGCGCGGCGATCCAGCCGCCGTCGGCCCAGGCGTACGCCGTTTCGGCGGGCACGCAGCTGGTGGTTTCGGGGCGCGGAAACATCTGCCGCGCGTAGGGATCGGTTTTTTTCACCAGCTGCCCGTGGCTGCCGAGGATCTCGTATTTGTATGCATGGCCGGCGTCCAGTCCGGGGATGAACAGCTCCCAGATGCCCGAGCTGCCGCGGCAGCGCATCGGGTGGCGACGGCCATCCCAGGCGTTGAAGTCGCCGATCACGCTGACGCGCTGGACGGCAGGTGCCCACACCGCGAACAGGCAGCCGTCGACGCCGTCGATGGTCTTGAGCCGCGCACCGAGCACTTTCCAGGCCTGGAAATGACGGCCTTCGCCGAGCAGGTACAAATCCATTTCGCCCAGTTGCGGGGCAAAGCTGTAGGGGCATTGCGTGGCATGCCAGTGGCCCGCGCCCTTGTCCTGCCAGCGCAGCACCGGGTGAGGCTCGACCGCGCTGCCGGCGGGCAGCAGACGCTCGAAGCAGTCGGTACCGGGCACGCGCCTCATGGCGCCGCCGGCCGTCTCGACCGCTTCGGCGGCGGGCAGGAAGGCACGGATCAGCGTGCTGCCGTCGGGCTGGGCGTGCACCCCCAGCACCTCGAACGGATCGTGGTGGGTGCCGAGCTGCACGCGCAGGATCGGCGGGCTGATCGCAGGCAACATGGCCGGCAGGGGGGGGGTCATGGGAGGTGCGGCGTCTCGCATCGATGGGCTTTCTGTAATTGTTGTAGCAAACGGGGGGCCAGCTCAGGCGGCAGCGCATCCCATTCGAAGCGCCAGCTCCAGTTGCCGCTGCTGGTGCCGGGCGTGTTCATGCGCGCGGCGCTGCCAAGATGAAGCACGTCCTGCAACGGCAGCATGGCCAGCGCGGCGCGGCTGTGCAGCACGGTGTCGATCATCGCGTCCGGCAGCGCGGCGGGGTCCTCGACCCCAATCTGCTGCATCACCTGGTGGCGCACCGCGTCGGGCAGCGAACTCCACCAGCCCGCGGTGGTGTCGTTGTCGTGGGTGCCGGTGTAGTAAACGGTGTCGGGCTGGACATTCTCGGGCTTGTGCGGATTGTCGGCGTGCGCGTCGAATGCGAACTGCAGCACCGACATGCCGGGCAGGCCAAACTGATGACGCAGCGCGGTGACCTCGGGCGTGATGATGCCGAGGTCCTCGGCCACCAGCGGCAGCTCGCCCATCTCGTCGACGATGGCCTGCAGCAGCGCCGCGCCCGGTGCCGGGATCCACGTGCCGTGGATTGCGGTGGGCTCCTGCGCGGGGATCTCCCAGGCCGCGACCAGGCCGCGAAAGTGATCGATGCGCACCAGGTCGAACCATTCGAAATGCGCGGCCAATCGCGCCCGCCACCAGGCAAAGCCGTCGGCCTGCATGGCCGGCCAGTTGTAATGCGGGTTGCCCCAGCGCTGCCCGGTCGCGGAAAAATAATCCGGCGGCACCCCGGCCACCACGGTGGGATGGCCTTCGGCATCGAGCAGGAACAGGTGGCGCTGCGCCCACACGTCGGCGCTGTCGTGGGCAACGAATATCGGCATGTCGCCAAACAACTGGATGCCGCGCACGGCGGCGGCCGCGCGGATGCGCTGCCAGTGCATCGCGGCACGGTACTGGTCGACCATCACGATCTTCAATGCGACCGCATGGGCGGCATCGAATGCGGCGAGCGCCTGCGGGTCGCGATCGCGCAAGGGCACTGGCCAGTCGGGCCAGGACGCGCCGCCATGCGCTGCCTTGATGATGATGAAACGCGCGTAGTCGTCGAGCCAGTGGCGCTGCCGGTTGCGCCAGCCGACGAAGCGTCGCATGTCGATGCGCGGACTGTGTTTATCCTTCAGCGGGAACAGCGCGGGATTGACCGCGAAGGCCGAAGCGCACTGATACGGCGACAGACCCACCAGTGGCAGTCCGAGCGGCAGCATCTGCCAGACGCTGAAGCCGGCGTCGCGCAGAAAATCCAGCCAGCGCTCGGCGTCGGCCAGCGTGCCGGACGGCAGCGAGGTCGGGTGCAGCAGGATGCCGGCGCGGTGGGTGTCGAAATTCATCAGGCATTCCGGCGCATGGTGCCGGCGTTCTCTGCCCAGCCGCCGCCGGAGGACAGCGGCACGTCGAGCATGGCCGGCGGCGCGATGCCGAGCAGGCGGTACAGCTCGCGCAGCTGGGTGCGATAGAGCTGCTCGAAGTCGCTGACGCTGCCCGCCGGATTGTAGTCGCCGAACCACCAGAACCAGTCGGAGCCTTCGCACACGGCGAGCTGGCGGGTGGCGAGCGCAAGCTGGTCGGCGTTGAGCTTGCCGGCGGCGACGGCGCCGTCGTAGGCCTCCTTGGCGGCCACCAGGTAATCCCAGCCGCGGTTCTTGTCTTCCGACCCGATCCAGGTCGAGAAGCTGCCGTAGACCCAGCTGCCGGCCGCCAGCCGCTTCATCGCCTTGTCCGGCGCGCGTCCGGCCTGCTCGGCAAAGGTGCTGACCGTGAGCGTGGGATGCTCGGACAGCGTGGTGTAGAGCGCATCCAGGAAGTGATGGCCGTTGTCCGGGTAGTACTCCCAGGCGTTTTCGCCGTCGAGGATCACCGAGACCACATGGTTGCCGGCGTCCTTGCCGAAAAAGGTGGCGATGTTTTCCAGATGCTGGACGAAATCGGCCACCGCGTCGTCGGCGTGCCAGTCGCTGTACTTGAAGCCGATCAGGTCCGACAGGCCGTCGTCGCGGAAAAACACCCGCGTCTTGTAGCCGTCGATGCGCGTCGGCGAAAACAGCGAGCGCTTGTGATCGAGGTCGGCCTCGGGGGCGCCCGACTTGATACCGCTGTTGCGCCACACGCCTTCGCCCGATGCGGTCCACGCAAAGCCGAAGTCGTCGAGCTGGGCCAGCGCATCCTCGCTGACGCCGCCCTCGGACAGCCACACGCCGGCAGGCTTTCTGCCGAAATAGCGCTCGAACACCTCGGCCCCGTGCTGCAGATGCCAGCGCGACCGCTCGGCGCCGCCCGGATAGGCAGGCGCCTCGGGAACCGGCACGTCGGGCAGGACGTCGCGCAGGTTGGAAAAATCGTTCAGCAACGGCACGATGGGGTGGCCGTAGGGCGTCATCGACAGCTCGACCTGGCCGCGGTCGGCGAGCGCGCGGTAACGCGGAATCAGCCCGGCCAGGCAGTGCTGCATCAGGTGCAGCAGTTCGTGGCGGTCGGCCGCAGTGAAACCCCGTTCCTGCGCCATCAGTCGCTGAACCAGCGGCAGGGTCCGCAGCGAATGGCCCAGCCAGGCCAGGTGATACCAGGTCATCAGGTCGAGGAAATACTGCTCGGACAGATAGCCCATGTGCCATTGCAGGCCGGTGCTGCCGACCCCGGCGCTGTCGGTGGCGCCGATCATCCGCAACAGGCGATGAAAGGCCGGATACGGATGGATCATGCGCGGCGCGTGGCAACGCTGGCAGTCCTGCACGATGCGCATGCGGCTGGCGACATCCGACGGAATGCGTTCGGCGCCGGACAGCAGGTTCAGCATGTGGTCCTGGGTCGGCTTGCCCTGCTTGAGCAACGCGTCGAGTTGACGTCCGTAGTCGTCCAGCTGTTCCAGCAGCACCGGCGCAAAATTGACCACGGCGCGCATCGCGGGATGCCGTTCCAGGTGCGCCGCCATGTCGCTGTAGTCCTTGATGCCGTGCAGATAGACCCAGGGCAGATGGTAAGCGCCCTTGAGGCCTTCGCGGTAATACGGCTGGTGCATGTGCCAGCACAGCACCACGTTGAGCGATTCAGCCGTCATATTCGTCCTGCCATCTGGCGTACAGGTTCTGGCCGAGCATGGCCGGCGTCACCAGCACGATGCCTTCCGGGGTCACGTGGAAACGCTTGGCGTCCTCGACGTGGTCCTCGCCGATGACGGTGCCGTCCGGGATCACCGTGCCCTTGTCGATGATCGCGCGGGTGATGCGGCAGTTTTTGCCGATGGCGACCTTGGGCAGGATGACGCTGTCCTTGATGAGGCTGTAGCTTTCGGCCGTGGTGGCGAAAAACAGCACCGAGCGCTTGACCCGCGCGCCCGACAGGATGCAGCCGCCGGCAATCAGCGAATCGATTGCCTCGCCGCGCCGGCCTTCGTCGTCGAAAATGAACTTGGCGGGCGGATACTGCGGCTGGTAGGTCCAGATCGGCCATTCGCGGTTGTACAGGTTGAGCTCGGGCTCGACCGAGCACAGCTCCATATTGGTCTGCCAGTAGGAATGCAGGGTGCCGACATCGCGCCAGTAGGCCGGCAGGCCGTTCTTGTCGCGGAAGGGGAAGGCCATCGCGCGCGCCTCGCCGATCTTGGCCGGAATGATGTCCTTGCCGAAGTCGTGCGAGGAATGCGTATCGCCGGCGTCGTCGATCAGCGTCTTGTACAGGAAGTCCTTGGAAAAAATATAGATCCCCATCGAGACCAGTGCGGTGCCAGGCTTGCCGGGGATGCTGTCGGGATGCCGGGGCTTCTCGGAAAAGCGGGTGATGCGCATGTCGGGGTCCACCGACATGACGCCGAAGGGGCTGGCCTCTTCTACCGGCATCTCGATGCTGCCGACGGTGAAGTCGGCGCCGGTCTGCACGTGGTAGAGCAGCATCTCGGCGTAGTCCATGGTGTAGACGTGATCGCCGCCCAGCACCAGCACGTATTCGGGGTGGTGGCGCTGCATGATGTCGATGTTCTGGAACAGCGCATCGGCGGTGCCCTGGTACCACTCCTTCTTGTGGGTGCGCTGCTGCGCCGGCAGGATTTCCACGAACTCGCCGATCTCGGCGCGCATGAAGCCCCAGGCCCGCTGCAGGTGCCGGATCAGCGAATGCGACTTGTACTGGGTCAGCACGCCGATGCGGCGGATGCCGGAATTGACGCAGTTGGACAGCGGAAAATCGATGATGCGGTACTTGCCGCCGATCGGCACGGCCGGCTTGGCGCGCCACGCGGTCAGGTCCTTCAGCCGCGAACCCTCGCCGCCGGCCAGCACCAGCGCCAGCGTCTTGCGGGTCAGCTCGGTCACCATTTTCGGCTCGGTGTAATAACGATACAGCCGCTCCTGCTCGTCCTTCGAAATCGTCATGTCACGCTCCGGTGTGCTGCGGATTGAAGATGTATTGTCGTTGGAATTGTGTCACGGGCGAAGGCGTGCGCGGTCGCAATCGCGCCCTGCAGTCCCAGCCTGTCATTGACGACCAGGAAGATCGGCGTGCGTTCGACCAGGCTGCGCATGCGGCCCTTGTCGGCGGCCGATTGCATGAAACGCGGCGACAGCATGCGCGCGCGCAGATGGCCGGCGACGCCGCCGGCCACATACAGCCCGCCGACGGGCTTGGTCAGCATGGCGACATTGCCGACCCAGGCGCCGTAGAGGTCGATGAACAGATCGAGCGCGGCCGCGGCGGCCGGCTCGCCCGCCGCATCGCGCGCGACCAGCGCCGCGCCGTCGACTGGCACATCGGGCAAGGCCGTCCCCAGCTCGGCGCAGCAGAAGCGGTAGAGGTCGTTCATCGCCAACCCCGACGCCACGCGCTCCCAAGACACATGACCATAGGTGGCGCGCAGTCGCTGCAGCAGGCGGTCCTGCATCGGATTGGCCGGCGCGAAATCGAGGTGGCCGCCCTCGCTGGGATAGCAGCGCGCGCGCCCGTCGGCATCGGCGATCAGGAAAGCGAGGCCGAGCCCGGTGCCCGCACCGGTGATCGCGCGCAGGCCGCCCGCCTCCACCGGCTGCGGGTTGAGCGCGACGACATCCGCCGCGTCCAGCGTGGCGACGCCGGCGGCAGCGGCCTGGAAATCGTTGATGAAATGCACGCTGGGTACCCCGAGCGCGGCCTCCAAGGCGGCGGCGTCGAGCGTCCAGTCGAGGTTGGTGAGCCGGACCTGCTGCGCATTCAGCGGGCCCGGCAAGGCCAGCATCAGGCCGTCCGGCTGCCGCGGCAGCTGCGCATCGGCGAAGAACTGGCGCAACAGGTCGTCTGCCGTTGCAAACGCCGCGCTGGTGTATTCGCGCTCGATGCGCAGGCGGCTAGCGTCGGCGCCGTCCGTCACCCAGGCCAGCCTGCTGCGCGTTCCCCCGATGTCGCCTGCAATCCATTCCCCCATGCCTTATGCGCCCGTCACACGATGATTGGTGCGGCGATAATAATTGATCAGCGCATTGGTCGAGGCATCGTGGCCGCCGGCCGGGGCATCGGCGTGCAGCTCGGCCAGGATCTGGCGGGCCAGCTGCTTGCCCAGTTCCACCCCCCACTGGTCGTAGGAATTCAGGTTCCAGATCACGCCCTGCACGAAGATTTTGTGTTCGTAGAGCGCGATCAGCATGCCGAGTGCGTGCGGGGTGAGCTTCTGCAGCAGGATCGCATTGCTCGGGTGGTTGCCGTCGAACACCTTGTGCGACACGAACTGGCCGCCCGGTGCCGCCCCGCCTTCTTGGGCGCCCATTTCGCGCTGCGTTTCCTCGCGCGTGCGGCCGCGCATCAGCGCCTCGGTCTGCGCCAGGAAATTGGCGACGAGGATGTCATGGTGTTCCTGCAGCTCGGTGTGCGGCTCGACCGAGACGATGAAATCGGCCGGGATCATCTTGGTGCCCTGGTGCAGCAGCTGGTAGAAGGCATGCTGGCCGTTGATGCCGGTGGCGCCCCAGACAATGGCGCCGGTGGCGTAATCGACCGCGTTGCCGTCGCGGTCCACCGACTTGCCGTTCGATTCCATGTCGGCCTGCTCCAGGTAGGCGGGCAGGCTGCGCAGATAGTGGTCGTAGGGCAGGATGGCGTGCGACTCGGCGCCAAAGAAGTTGTTGTACCAGACGCCGAGCAGCGCCAGGATCGCCGGCATGTTCTTCGCCAGCGGCGCATGGCGGAAGTGCTCGTCCATCTCGTGCGCGCCCTCAAGCAGTTCAACAAAACGCTCCGCGCCCACCGCCAGCACGATCGACAGGCCGATCGCCGACCACAGCGAATAGCGGCCGCCGACCCAGTCCCAGAATTCGAACATGTTGGCCGGATCGATGCCGAACGCGGCGACCGCTTCGCCGTTGGTCGAGACTGCCACGAAATGCCGCGCGATGTGCGCTTCGGCCTGCGCCTGCGCCAGGAACCAGGCGCGCGCGTAGTGCGCATTGGTCATGGTTTCCTGCGTGGTGAAGGTCTTGGACGACACGATGAACAGCGTCGTTTCCGGATTCAGCGCCTCCAGCGCTTCCTTCACATGGGCGCCGTCGATGTTGGAAATGAAATGCAGCTTGAGATCGGGATGGCGGTAGGGCTTCAGCGCCTGCACCACCATCTGCGGCCCAAGATCGGAGCCGCCGATGCCGATGTTCACCACATCGGTGATGCGCGCGCCGGTATAGCCGCGCCAGTCGCCGCTGCGCACCTTCTCGGCGAACGCCGCCATGCGCTCGATCACCGCATTCACTTTCGGCATCACGTCCTCGCCGTCGACGATGACCGGCCGATTGCTGCGGTTGCGCAGCGCCACGTGGAGCACGGCACGGTTTTCGGTGTTGTTGATCTTCTCGCCGCCGAACATGCGCTCGCGCCAGCCGGTGACATCGGCCTCCTCGGCCAGGCGAACCAGCAGACGCATGGTTTCGCCGGTGATGCGATTCTTCGAGTAATCCAGCAGCAGATCGCCCACCTGCAGCGAATAGCGTTCGAAGCGCTGCGGATCGGAGGCGAACAGCTCGCGCATGTGCACGCCCGCCATCGCGGCCTGGTGCGCTTTCAAATGCTGGCAGACCGGGCGATGCAGCGGCGCCGGAGTATCACTATATTTGTCTTGTGCAAGTACTGATGTGGCCATGCGGTCTTTCTCCTGACACTCCAAAAGCCCCGCGCAGCCCAGGCCGGCGCGGCTTTCGAAGCAACCCATGTTGCAACAAGCAATGGCTGTGCCATTGACGGGCGGTGGCGTCGTTCCTTGATTAACAATAGGAAAAAATGGTGATGGGTTCATGACAAACCCGTATGACGCCCCAATATCGCGCCGGACCCTGCGGCCGGCACAGAAATCGAGACAGCAGCGCACCCAAAGAGTGCCCTTTGATGTTCGCTCCATCATAACATTGACCTTGGTACGGTATTTGCACCTCCCCGATCAGGACGAGGCCCGTTCGCTTCGGCCGGCCAGGAAGACGCGACATGCGCTTGTTTTCATTGGGACTTCAATTTGCCTTTGCGGCCCCCCTGTTCAGGGATCGGCAGCAGACTGGCGATAAATCGTAGGAGCACGCTATGCATGTATTGATCACGGGCGGCGCAGGATTCATCGGTTCGCATCTGGCAGAACATCACCTGGCGCAGGGCGACCAGGTGCATGCGGTGGACAACCTCAGCACCGGTTCGCTCAACAACCTGGACGCTTTTCGAGGCCGCCCCGGCTTCCGGTTTTCCGAAGCCGACATCCTCAACTGGGATGCCCTCGACCAGGCCGTCGCCTGGGCCGACCGCATCTACCACATGGCCGCCGTCGCCGGCGTGAAAAAAGTGCTGGAAGACCCGGTGGCGGTGATGGCGTCCAACAGGACCTGCACCGAGCGCGTCCTGCGCGCGATCCAGCGCGGCGGCTGGAATCCGCAAGTGATCATCGCCTCGAGCTCGGCGGTCTACGGCATCAACGAGAAAGCCGGTTTTGCCGAGACCGACCCGATCGTGCTGCCGTCCGCCGGCCGCCTGTGCTGGGCCGATGCGGTGAGCAAGCTGGCGGACGAGTTCCTCGCCTTTTCCTATGCGCGCAAATACACGCTGAATATCGTGGTGGCGCGCCTGTTCAGCACCATCGGCCCGAACCAGGCAGGGCATTCCGGCAGCGTGGTGCCGAGCTTCGTCCAGCAGGCGGCACAGAACGATCCGCTCACCGTGTACGGCGAAGGCCGGCAGACGCGCTCGTTCTGCGACGTGCGCGACACCGTGGCGGCGCTGGACATGATCGCCGCCTGCCCGGCGGCCTGGGGCGAAGTGGTGAACGTCGGCAACGACCAGGAAATTTCGATCCGCGACCTGGCCGAGCTGATCGTGCAGCGCACCCACAGCACGTCGCCGCTGCACTACATTTCCTACAAGGATGCCTACGGCGAGGAATTCGACGACGTCGCACACCGCCGCCCGGTGCTCAACAAGCTGCGCGCGCTGACCGGCTTCATGCCGGAATGGGGTCTGCGCGACACGCTCGACGATCTGATCGAACGCGAACGCGCAAAAAACCGGCGCGCCGCCTGAGCACATCCGGACACACCGGGCGAGATTGAATCCGGCTGAATCCTGAAAAGTGGTGCCGGGAGGGGGACTCGAACCCCCACACTGTTACCAGCGGCGGATTTTGAATCCGCTGCGTCTACCGATTCCGCCATCCCGGCAAAGGGGCCGCATGCGAATGCGTGCGGCGACAGAAGCCGCGCATTATCGCCGATTCGAACAGGCCGCGGCAAGGCGGCGGCTATAATCGCGCCCCATGCGTGTCGCCGATTTCGACTTCGAACTGCCCTCCGACCTGATTGCCCAGTTTCCCGCTGCCGCGCGCGGCGGCAGCCGGCTGCTGCACGTCGATGCGGCCGGTGGCCTGCACGATCGCCGTTTTGCCGACCTGCCCACCCTGCTGCGGCCGGATGACCTGCTGGTGATGAACGACACGCGCGTGATCAAGGCACGGCTGTTCGGCACCAAGGATTCCGGCGGCAAGGTCGAGCTGCTGGTGGAACGGGTGACCGGCGAGTGCGAGGCGCTCGTCTTCATCCGCGCGAGCCACGCGCCGAAACCAGGGTCGCGTATCGTCCTGGGCGAAGACTGCATCCTCGATGTGCTGGCGCGGCAGGACGACCTGACGCTGCTGCGTTTTCCGCAGCCGGTGCTCGACGTACTCGACCGACTCGGCCGGCTGCCGCTGCCGCCCTATATCGAGCATGTGCCGACCGCGGACGACGAGGCGCGCTATCAGACCGTGTACGCCAACGAACCGGGCGCGGTGGCGGCACCGACCGCAGGGCTGCATTTCGACGACGCCATGCTCGACACGCTGCGCGTGCAAGGCGTCCGCACCGCGCAGGTGACGCTGCACGTCGGCGCCGGCACCTTCCAACCGGTGCGGGTCGACGACATCGCCGCGCACAAAATGCACAGCGAGCGCTACACGATTCCGCAGGCGACGGTCGACGCGATCCAGGAGACTCGTGCCCGCGGCGGCCGCGTGGTGGCGGTGGGCACGACCAGCCTGCGGGCACTGGAAGCGGCCGCGCAGCGGGGAAAGTTGCACGCAGGCTCCGACGAAACGGATATCTTCATCACGCCCGGCTATACGTTCAAGGTGGTCGACGCGCTGATTACCAATTTCCATCTACCGAAATCCACCCTCTTGATGCTGGTCTCCGCATTCGCCGGCATCGACCCCATCCGCGCGGCCTATGCCCACGCCATCGCCGAGCGCTACCGCTTCTTCAGCTATGGCGACGCGATGTTTCTAGAGAAGTCCGCTCCCGCATGAAATTCGATCTCCTCACCACCGACGGCGGCGCGCGCCGCGGCCAGCTTCAGCTCGCGCACGGCACCGTGCAGACGCCGGTGTTCATGCCGGT